>JAFGRP010000230.1 GCA_016935075.1 Deltaproteobacteria bacterium
GCATCCGGAGCTGCCAGGCAACCGACAATCCCGACGCCCCGCCGCCGATCACGGCGATCTTCCGGCCGGTGGCCGGCGCCGCTGCCGGGACGGCCGCCTGGAGGCTGGCCCGTCCGAGGAGCGCCGTGTCGATGGCGGGAAGTCCCGCTTGTTGACGGGTGCAGCTCTGCATGCAGAGATTGGGACACAGGTAACCGCAGACCGTGGCCGGAAAGGGGGTGTATGCAAGCGCCAGATCCACCGCCTCCTGCATCTTTCCCATGCGGATCAGCTCCCACCGTTTCCGGACGGGGATCCCTGTCGGACAATGGGCCTGACATGGGGGAAGGTATTTTTCGTTTTCCCAGACAGGGACAAATCGGCGCATCCGGCCGGTTGCAATCACCCCGATGGGGGTCCGATCCTGGTCGATCAAATCACCGATCATCCCACCCATCCCCAGCTCCCGATCCCAGACCTCCTCGCGGAAACGGCCGATATTCCGGCCCGGTGCGCCGGGTTTTTCATAAGGTTTCCTGGCCACAAGGAGCTGCCAGGCGCCTCGCTCACCCATCCGTTCGGAAAGAAGGCCGGCCCGGCCGATCGCCTCCAGATAGGCCGCCATGTTCGCCGTCAGCCAGCGCCACTCGCCGTCGTCGGGAACGGTCAGTCGGGCATCCCTTTCGCTGAATCCCTGATGGGAACCGCGGAAGAAGATTTTCCCCCCCACCATTCCGACACAGGGGCGGTAGCCCAGGATGTTTTCCGTTTGTTCTTTTCCCGATCCGCAGACCACCGCAACGCCACCGGCCATGAATTCGGCAAAGGAATCACCGACACTTCCCAGGACCCAGAGCTCCGGGGGATCGAAGCGGGGGTTGTGCTTCGTCATCGTCATCCCGCGCGCCCCGATGTCTCCCGCGACATAGATCTTTCCCTGGGCCATCGCGTTGCCCACGCCGTTGGTGGCGTTGCCCCGAACGATGATCCGGGCCCCGGCATTGAGCCAGCCGACATCGTCGGAAGCGGGACCCACCACGTCGATCAGGGTGTTGGGAAATCCCATGGCGCCGACACGCTGCCCCGACGTCCCCAGGATGCGAATGGAAACGGGATCGTTCCCCGCCTTCCAGAGACGCCCGCCGAGGCCCTGCTGGCCGTGGGCGATGATCTCGATGTTCCGGTGGCCGTCGGCGACGGCCTGCTGGATGCGCTCCTCGAGCACACGCGAATCCACCCGAACGCCCTTTTCCGACCCCGGGATGATGATGGTAGGTTTTGTGGACATGACCTCTCCTTAATATCTTCTACAGGACATACCGGATGCCGAGACGTTCCGCCGCGTCCCGGTCGGCGATCCCGAGCGCGTCGGACATGCCGATCGGCAACGATGTCGAGCGTCCGAGCGGTGCCACGATCTTCTTCAATTCCATATCGAAACTGACCACCACGTCGACGAGACGTTCGGCCACCTTCTCCGGATCGAGACGCCGGTAGAGGCGCGGGTCCTGTGAGGTAATCCCTTTCGGGCAGAGGCCGACGTTGCAGATGTTGCAGCGGTCCGCCTCCGAGCCGAGACAGCCGGCCGTCGCCTGCATGATGTACTTCCCCGCATGGATGCCGCTCGCCCCGAGCATGATCAGGGCAGCCGCATTGGCCGCCAGGTTCCCGTTTTTCCCCACGCCGCCGGCGGCGAAGATCGGGATCTCGTTCTGCTTGCCGACCCTCACCAGGTTGAGATAGGCGTCGCGGACGATGCCGGCGATGGGATGGCCCATGTGGTTCATCGAGACGTTGTAGGCCGCCCCCGTGCCGCCGTCCTCGCCGTCCATCGCCAGGGCCGCCGCATAGGGATTGCGCGTCAGATTGTTCATGACCGCAAGTGCCGTCGAGGTTGCAGAGATCTTCGGATAAACCGGCACGCGGAAACCCCAGGCCATCGACATGGACTGGATCATCTTGGCAACCGCCTCCTCGATGGAATATTTCGTCTGATGGGTGGGCGGGCTGGGAAGATTGATCCCCGTGGGCACGCCGCGGATCGCGGCGATCAGTTGGTTGACCTTGTACCACATCAGCAGTCCGCCGTCGCCCGGTTTCGCCCCCTGGCCGTACTTGATTTCGATGGCGCAGGGGTCCTCCTTCATCTCCGGCAGGGCGTGGATGATCTCATCCCACCCGAAGTAGCCGCTCGCGATCTGGAGAATGACGTACTTGAGAAACCGCGAACGGAGGAGCCGGGGCGGGCAGCCGCCTTCCCCGGTGCAAAAGCGGACCCGCATCCCCAACTCCTCGTTCAGATAGGCCACCCCCATCTGGAGCCCCTCCCACATCGTGGGGGAAAGCGCCCCGAAGGACATGCTGCCCAGGATCAGCGGGTAGATCTCCCGAACCGGCGGAATCCGGCCGCCCTCGCGGGTGACCCGGAGGGCCTCCTCCGGCGAGAGTACCCGGCCCAGCAGGGTTCGCAGCTCGAATTCGTGGCGTCCCGCGTCCAGGGCAGGGTCGGTCAGCATGGAGATGCGGACGAACTTGATGTTGTCGAGGAGGCTTTCGCCTGCGTTGCGTCGACCGCCGCGTCGCCGCGGGATGCCTCCCTGGTTGATGTGAAAGCGGAGCTTGTCCGGTTCGTCATTGTGGATCGGCATGATCGCGTGGTTGGGGCAGACCATGTCGCACATCCCGCAACCGATACAGGCGTGGGCTGCGTCCGTCCGCTGGCGGATGCCGTGGTAGACGCCGAATAGATTGCTTGTTTTCTCCGTGAGCCCCAAAGGAACCTGCAGGACGCGCCGGCGATGGACGCCGAGTTCGATCGCCTGTACGGGACAGACCGCCGTACAGCGGCCGCAGAGGCTGCATTTTTCCTTGCTCCAGAGGATCTGCCAGGGCAGATCCTTCGTGCTCAGTGTAGACGGCTTAAGCTGTCCATCTGGTTCCATCGCCCGACCTCCTGACGTTCCGGTCCCACAAAGACCGTATCATATTTCATCGGTTGAAAATCCCGGCTTTTGTCGCGCGCGGGGATCGCGGCATCCAGCCCGCACATCTCCGAGGAGAAGGCAAACATGCCGGGATTACCGCCCACCACGCCGGGACGGAGTTTTTTGCTGTCCTGCAGCATGAAGAGGGTTTTGTCGGGCAGACAGCCCATGACGCAGTTCGGCCCGTCGATGATCAGCGGCCGGCAGCTCTGCTTGACCATACGGAGCCAGGAACCGTTCGGATGGTTCTCCAGTTCGCCATCCTTGAGCGGTGTAATGATATGCTTGTACGTCTCGAGATCGAGATTCAGGTGCCGGATCGCGTAGTGGAGAATATGGGTGAATACCTCGGAGTCCGACTGATATCCGACATAGCCCGGCTCCCTGCGCGACATGAGGAACTCCCGGATCGGCAGGAAGGCGGTGTTCTCGCCGTTGGTCATGGTGGCCATTCCCTGGATGAAAAAGGGATGGCAGGCATAGATGTTGATGGCATAGTTCGTATTCTGCCGACCCTGGGCCAGGATCGTCCGTGCCTGGAGTTCCTTGCGGTTCAGGCCGAGGTAGTCCGCGACGGCCATCGGGTCGCCGACCTCCTTGATCATGATCACGTCCGGCCAGAAACTGAAGACCATCATCGATTCATCCTCCTCCCCCATCTTGCGGAGCTGGAGGCGGCACATCATCAGGCGGTGCTGGACCTCCTCTTCGGGCAGGTTCTCCCAATCGGGGGGATATTCATAGACGCGGATCAGGTAATTGTCCCGCCGGGGCGTCCCCACCGGAGGGCGCTTCGCGGGGCGGAAAGAGAGTTTGTATTTCGTCATGAAATCCTTGTCCATCATGTACCGGTCAAGGGCCTTGATCCCCGTGTTGGAGAAAATTCCGGAGAGGATCGGCCCGCCCCGGAACTGCTCGAAATCACCGCCCAAATCGGTCATATAGAGCCCCACACCCGACCCGTCGTGACCCTCCTTCATCACGTCGAGGGCGCGGATCGCAACCATCGGGGACAGGGGATCCTTGCTGGTAATGGCAAACAATCTGCACATGATCATCCATCCTTTCTATCATTCGTTGGAAACTGTAACGTTTTTTAAGGAGTCCGGGATCTTGCGAGACCGCAAACGCCTGTCCCGAAAAAGCCCGGGATAGTAATATAGCCAAAACCGTGCCATTTTCAGGGAACAAGCGTTAAGAATGGCCGATGAATTGCCGCATGATTCCGGAGGGTAACCATCCCGTCTCCGGCAGAGATGCAAACGACCGGGAGCCCTCGCAACAAAAATGTCGCTTTGATGAAAAAAGGGACAAAATTGTACCGCCGGAATCAGCTTGCCTTGGCTCCGGGGCGCGAGCCGTTTTCCGTTTTCACACGGAAAGGCCGGGGGTCGATCCCCATCTTCCGGATCCGGTACTGGATGATCCGTTTCGTGGTCCCCAGCAGTTTCGCCGCCTGGGTCTGGTTCCCCCGGGTTTCCCGGAGGGCGTTGGTGATCAGCTCCCGTTCCTGCGCCTCGACGACGGCATTGAGCCTTCCCTGTTCCTTCTTTTCCGCGCCTTTCAACCCGATCTGCAGGGAGGGCGGCAGATGCACCGGCTCGATCGTGTCGCCCGGCGTGAGCAGAATTGCCCGTTCGATGCAGTTTTCCAGTTCCCGGACGTTCCCCGGCCAGTGGTAGGCCAGGAGGATGTCCGACACCGCAGGAGAGATCTTTTTGATCGGCTTTCCCATTTCCTTCGTATATTTCAGGACAAAATGGTCGGCCAGAAGGATGATGTCGCTCCCCCGCTCGCGCAACGGCGGCAGGAAAAGGGGAAAGACGTTCAGCCGGTAGAAGAGGTCGGCCCGGAACCGTCCCGGGGCGAGATCCTGCTCCAGATTCCGGTTCGTCGCGGCGATGACCCGCACGTCCACGCGCACCACGCGGGAGGAACCGAGGGGCTGAAACTGCTTCTCCTGGAGAACCCGGAGCAGCTTGGCCTGTGCCGCGGCGGAGAGCTCCCCGACCTCATCGAGGAAGATCGTTCCCCCGTGCGCCTCTTCGAAACGTCCGCGCCGCTGGTGGATGGCGCCGGTGAAAGCCCCCCGTTCGTGGCCGAAAAGCTCGCTTTCGAGCAGGGTGTCGGGAATAGCGGCGCAGTTGACCTGCACGAGCGGCCCCTTGAGGCGGGGGCTGTTTTTGTGAATCGCCCGGGCGATCAGTTCCTTGCCCGTCCCCGTCTCCCCGTGAATCAGGACCGTTGTGTTGGAATCGGCCACCTGGGCAACCATCCCGAAGAGATTCTGCATCACCCCGGAATGGCCGATGATGTCCGCCGACGGCGTCCGGGAGCGGCCGAGGATATGGCGGAGGCGCCGGTTCTCCTCCTCGATGGCGCGGTTGTGGACCGCCTTGGCCAGAAGCTCGGCAACCGAAGAGAGCACGGCGAGTTCCCGATCCAGGTTCTCCACCTGCCGGGCAACCTTGTCCGCCGAGAGCACCCCGACGACGCGGGCGTCATAGATGATCGGCACACAGAGAAAGGAGAGTTCCGAACGGTTCAGGAACCGGCGGGCGCCGGTCCGGTCCAGGAAATGGACCTCATTCCCGAGATTCGCGCAGGCCATGGGACGGCCGGTCTGCGCGACCTTTCCCGTAATTCCTTCGCCGGGCTGGTAGGTCACGTCCAGGCCCTGGATATTAACGCTGTGCGCGACATCCAGCCAGGCCTCCCCCGTTTCGCGATCGAGGAGGGAGATCATCCCCCGCTGCATTCCCAGCCGGTCGCTCATCTCCCGCAGTGCCTGCTCAATCTGCTCCCGCAGCTCCCCGGGCTGCGCAAGGATCCTGGCGACGGCATGCAATGCGGCAAGTTCTTCGAAATTATGGAGGCTGATCTCTTTTCCTCCGGGTGCACCGACCTGCGACGGCCGCCAAATCGACGAAGTCATGATCGAAACGGTTCTCCTGACTTAGGTGCGCTTCCAACCATTCCTGCCCAACCGGCGATATTAGACTAACACGGTTTGATACAAAAATGCAATGCACGCTGCGGAAGCATTTTTCTTTGTATTGTTTTTTTTCTTGACAAACTTACATTTCTCGTCAAGAATGCGCCATCCCGGAGTTGTCCTCTTTACTAAATCTCAAACGCACCATTGATTGACAACCATTTTGTATCAAGGAGGGTTTAAAGCCTATGGGAATCACGCGACGGAAATTTTTGCAGTATTCAGGCCTGACCGCAGGATCCATTCTTTTGCCTTCCGGTATGGCCGCATCCTCGGAAAAAGTAAAGGCCTTCCCCCTGCATAAACCGATCAGGGAGGCAGCCACCATCTGCCCCTACTGTTCCTGCGGATGTGGATTGCTCATTGCCACGGGACCCGACGGTCACATCATCAATTCGGAGGGGGATCCCGACAATCCGGTCAACCGCGGGGCGCTCGATCCGAAATCTGTCTCTGTTCGCCAGCTTTCCCAGAGTCCGTTGCGCTTGAGAAAGCCTCTGTACCGGGCGCCGGGCAGCGACAAGTTCGAGGAAAAGGACTGGGAGTGGACGATCGCCGAAGTGGCCAAACGGATCAAAACAACCCGGGACGCCACCTTCCAGAAACAAAACGATAAAGGCGTTACGGTGAATCGCACCACGGGTATGGCCTTCATGGGCGGCGCCGCGAACAACAATGAGGAATGTTATCTGGCCTCCAAGTTGAGCCGCGCCCTGGGTCTGGTCTATCTTGAGCATCAGGCCCGTATCTGACACTCCGCCACGGTGGCCGGTCTGGCCGCAAGTTTTGGTCGTGGCGCGATGACCAATCACTGGATCGATGTGAAAAATGCCGATGTGATCCTGGCCGACGGTTCCAATTGCGCGGAAAATCACCCGGCATCGATGACCTGGATCAATAAGGCGAAGGATGACCGGGGGGCCAAGTTCATCGTGGTGGATCCCCGTTTCACCAGGACGGCCTCGCAGGCGGATCTTTACGTCTCCATCCGCAGCGGCACCGATATCGCCTTCTTCGGCGGGATGATGAAATACCTGATGGACAAGCAATTGTTCCATAGGGAATACGTGGTTCATTATACCAATGCGGCCAATGTGATCGATCCCGGATTCAAAGGGCCCGCTGACCTGGATGGCCTGTTCTCGGGTTTCGTTGATGACGACGGCGACGGCTTCGGCAAGTATGATCGGGGCACCTGGAAGTACCAGACGGATCCCCAGGGAAAGCCCCTCCGGGACGAGACCCTGAAAAATCGACAGTGCGTTTTTCAGGTCATGAAGCGTCACTACGCCCGGTACACGCTCAAAACGGTCTCCGACATTACAGGCTGTCCGCCGGAAACGCTGGAGGCGGCCTATAAACTGTTCGCCACTACGGGGGCGAAGAACAAGTCCGGGACCATTCTTTATGCCATGGGGCAGACGCAGCATACCGTCGGATCTCAAAATGTACGCTGTATGGGCATGATCCAGCTGCTGCTGGGCAACATGGGGGTTCCGGGGGGCGGGGTGAATGCGCTGCGCGGCGAGTCCAACGTCCAGGGGTCGACCGACCAGGGCCTTCTGGCCCATCTCGTTCCCGGATACATGAGCATTCCAAGGGCGGGCGATCATCCCACGCTGGCCGCTTACCATGAGAAGGAAACCCCCAAGACAAGCTATTGGTCCAACAAACCCAAATTCATGGTCAGTCTTCTGAAGGCCTGGTGGGGGGATCATGCCACGGCGGAAAACCAGTTTGCCTATGACTACCTGCCCAAGGTGGAGAGCCCGGCCAAACATTACTGGATAAGCCTGTTTGAGGAGATGTATGCCGGGAAGATCGAGGGATTGTGGCTCCTGGGACAGAACCCGGCGGTCAGCGGACCCAATTCCCGCCTGGAGCGGGAGGCCTTGAAGAAGCTCAAATGGATGGTTGTTCAGGAGATATTCGACACCGAAACCTGCTCGTTCTGGCGCGCCCCGGACGTCATACCCGCCGACATCCGGACGGAGGTCTTTATCCTGCCGGCGGCGGACGCCATGGAGAAAGAGGGAAGCATCGGCACCAGCGGCCGGCTGATTCAGTGGCGGTCCAAGGTGGCCGATCCCCCCGGTATGGCGCTGCCGGATCATCAGATCCTCAATCTTATCGCCCTCAAATTGAAGGAGCTCTATGCCGCCGCCCCAGGGCCCTTTGCCGATCCCATCATTCATCTCAACTGGGATTACGGCAAGGAGTTGAGCGTGGAGAAGGTGGCCCGGGAGCTCAATGGGTATGCGACTGCCGTCATTAAAGACCCCCAGGGCAATATCCTCGCCAACAAGGGCGACATCCTCAAAACGTTCGCCCTGTTGCAGGCCGACGGGACCACCGCATGCGGCTGCTGGATCTACGGGGGATATTTTGCACCGGCCGATGACGGGACGGGAAAGATGATGCCGGCAACCAAACGCCGGGGGCAGAAAGACCCGGGCGGTCTGGGGACTTACCCTTTCTGGGCCTTTGCCTGGCCGGCCAACCGGCGCATCATTTACAACCGCTGTTCCGCCGATCCCAACGGCAAGCCCTGGAGCGAGGAGAAAAAACTGATCTGGTGGGACGAGGCCCTGAAGAAATGGACGGGGTACGACGTTCCCGATTTTGCCCCCACCAAGGCCCCCTCGGATCCGGGCGGGAAAGATCCCTTTATCATGCGCATCGACGGGAGAGGAGGTCTCTTTTCACCCCTTAATGAAGGGCCGTTTCCGGAACACTATGAACCCATGGAAACGCCGGTCGCGAAAAATCCCTTCTCCGCCCGTCTGCACAATCCGGCCGTTCAGGTCTGGAAGACGGATCAGGGCAAGGCGATCGGGGATAACTGGGGAAAGACGGACAAGTACCCCATCGTGGCCACCACGTACCGGGTTGTCGAACACTGGCAGGCCGGCGGGATGTCGCGATGGCTGGACTGGCTGACCGAATGCCAGCCCCAGATGTTTATCGAGCTGAGCAAGGAACTGGCGGCCGAGAAGGGGATTCTAAACGGCGACCGCGTCAGGGTCAGCTCCGCCCGGGGGGAAATTTCGGCGGTAGCGGTCGTGACAGCCCGCTTCAAACCGTTCAAGGTAGCGGGTAAAGCCGTTCATCAAATCGGAATGCCCTGGCATTTCGGATGGGGGGGTCTGGCGACCGGGGATGTGGCCAACGATCTGACGCCCCATGTGGGGGATGCCAATACGACGATTCCGGAATACAAGGCATTCCTGGTGGATATTCGTAAGGCTTAGAAAGGGGATCTTATGGCGCGCAACGCGATGTTGATTGACGAATCGAAGTGCACCGCCTGCCGCGGATGCCAGGTGGCCTGCAAACAGTGGAACGAGCTTGCGGGGTGGGAGTATTCAAAAACCGTCAACAGGGGCGGCTATGAGAATCCTCCGAACCTTACCCCGCAGACGTGGACGCGGATCAAGTTTACCGAATACGACGGCCCCCAGGGGTTTCGGTGGCTTTTTCTGAAGGAAGGCTGCATGCACTGCGGAAAACCCGCCTGTGTGGACGTCTGCCCCACAAAAGCACTGAAAAAGCAACCCGACGGAAGGGTGACGTTGGAACCGGATCTGTGCAACGGCTGCGGTTACTGCGCCCAGTTTTGTCCCTTCGGCATTCCCAAACTGGAGGTGGCTGGCACGTTCACAGGAGCGGCCAAGGCTTCCAAATGCAACTTCTGCCAGGACCGCACCGACAACGGGCTGATCCCCGCCTGTGTGAAAACCTGCCCTGCCCAGGCCCTCCACTGGGGAGACCGCGATACGATGATCGCGGCGGGAAAGAAAAGGGTGGAAACGCTCAAAACCCGCGGATTCGCAGCGGCCAATCTTTACGGGGAGGATGCCGTCGGTGGGCTTGGACGCCTGTATGTGCTGATCGAAAAACCCGAAGCTTACGGACTGCCGGCGGATCCCCAGTACCCGGTCATGGCCGTTATATGGCAAAATGTCGTTCAGTTTCTGGGGAAGATCGCGATCGGTGGAACGGTGCTGGGAACCTTCGTGGCCTGGTTGATTATTCGCCGGAATATCAAAATGGAGGAAGTCGAATGAACGGTCAAGGACAAGAAGCAGGACAGGTCTTCCAGATCCGCTGGATCCCGAAGTACACCTTTGTCGAACGTCTCCTGCACTGGATCCATACCGCCAGTTTCATCCCTCTGGTGGTCACAGGACTTGTGCTCTATCTGGATATTTTGAGGCCCCTGGCCCAGGGCGATGCCGGTCAATGGATGCGCCTGGTGCACCGTTTGACGGCGGTGCTTTTCATTGCGGAACCTGTGGTATACGGCATCCTGCAACCGCGGCGCCTGTGGATGCATTTCAAAGAGTTCAGCTTTGAAAAGGATGATCTGGGCTGGCTGAAAAACGCCTTCAGCTATTATGTCTGGGGAAAGCACGATGCCATGCCGCCGCAGGGCCGGTTCAACACCGGGGAAAAGCTCAACGGGATGGTCATGATCGTCTCCTGGATCCTGTTCGTCGTCACCGGTCTGATCATGTGGTACGGCAAGGGGATCGTATCGGCGGAGCTGTTCCGCTGGATGGTGGTGATCCATGACCTGACCATGATCGTCGCCCTTTGCATGTTCATTGTGCATCTGTTCCTGGCGGTGGCGCATCCACTGATGTGGGCCGCCCTGGTCAGTATGCGCTTCGGCGTCACCTCCGCCAGTTATGCAGCCGAACATCATGCGAAGTGGTATTATGGACCCAAACGGGCCAGGGAACTCTACGAAGCGAAAAAGAGAAACGCTGCCCACAGCGGCTGAAGGAGAATAAGGTATGGCTAAAATTCTTGTTGTCGATGACGATCCCGATTTTATCAAGATTACCCGAACGATTCTGCAGTTTCAGAATCACGAGGTGCTGACGGCGGCAAACGGCGAGCAGGGGCTGAAGGTCATGCGTCAAGAAAAACCCGACCTGGTCCTTCTGGATATCATGATGTCCTATATCCTCGACGGTCTGGATGTCCGTCGTCAGATGGCTGCCGACAAGGATCTCAAGGATATCCCGGTGATCATGGTCACCTCGCTCACCGGAGAGAGAGTGCGCAGTGAACTGCCCTCCGATGAATATATCCCCGCATCGGAATGGATCCATAAACCCATCGATCCCGATAAACTTCTTGATCAGATCAAAAGGACTCTCGGATAAAAACCGTTGATGAGGGGGCGCGTCAGGCCAAGGCGCGCCTCTTCAACCTTTCATGTCTTCGCCCGGGGAGCAGAGGCCAGCGGCAGCGTGAAGCTAAAAAGGCTTCCCTCGCCGGGGGCGGACTTCACCTCCACCCTGCCGCCATATCCTTCCACGATGCGCTTGACGAGAGGCAATCCCAGACCGGTTCCCCGACGCTCCATCTTCTTTGCCTCGACCGTCCGAAAAAATTCGTTGAAAATAAGCGGCAGATCCTGCGGCGAGATGCCGATTCCCGTGTCTTCAACGTTCCCGATTGCGTGTGTCTCATCGTGGTCGACCGTTACATGGATCCGGCCTCCGCTCCGGGTATATTTGATGGCGTTGGATATGAGGTTGGTCCAAAGATGTTGCATATGATCGGGGTGGACCTCTACCCTGGGGTTCTGACGGATGGTCAGCGTCAGAGAAAGTCCCTTTCCCTCGGCCTCCGCTTTGAGGGAAGGCAGGATCTTTTCCAATTCGTCTCCGAGCTGCACCATGGACCGATTCTCCGCGGACATTTCCTGCCTTGCGGTAGCCAGATTGATCAGATTGTCGACGAGATTCAACAGATCCTCTGAACGGTCCAAGGCATGCTGGATCATCTCCTTCCATTTTTCCGGGGGAACGTACCCTTTCAGCAGAATGAGCAGGAAGCTCTGAAGGGCCGTGAGCGGGGCACGGAATTCATGCGCAACCGTAAGCCGGAAAGCGGCCGGGGCCAGGAAATCCTTGTCGAAAAGCTCGGAGGTTTCCAGTTCCCCCTTGGTCACGGACCAAAGGCGGGAGACGTCCTGCTCGAAAATCTGAAGCCTTTTCAGTTCCACGGCTCTCGTGCGCCATTCCATGGCACGGTCGATCCGGAGCGAAAGGAGTTCGGGAATGATGGGCAGGGGAATGAGATCATCTGCGCCGGATTTAATCCATTGCAGTGCTCTATTCCATGTCGAGCGCCCGCTGAGCAGGATGCATACCCTTTCAGCATCATTCATCGTCAGGTTCGCATGAAGATTGGTCACGGAATGATCCGGAAGCATCTCGACATCCATGAGGATGATGTCGATGTCCTTGCCGGTGGGGGTACATGGCCGCTCCGGCAGGCTATCGGTCACCTGAACGGAAAAGCGACCCGGGTCCAAGGCCTGACGGCAGGCGGCCTGGAGGTCGCTGTTTCCGCTGATGATGAGGATGATGCCCTTGTTTTGCATAGTCCGTTTACTGAATCAAGGCACTGCGGGTATCGGCCTCTGTCCCGGGGGATGCTTCCGTCTTGGGCGGAATCATGGGCAAGGTAACGGTAAAGGTCGTTCCCTTGCCGGCCTGACTGGACACCTGTATCTGACCGCGATGCATCTTGATGATGCCGTAGACAATCGATAAACCCAGCCCCGTTCCTTTTCCGAGCGGTTTGGTCGTAAAGAAGGGGGTAAACAGCTTTCCCAGGTTCTCCTCTGCAATGCCGCGTCCCGTATCCGCAATGTCGATCTCCACTGCCGGGCCTTTGGAGAACCGGGTGGTCATGGTGATCGCGCCACCTTCGGGCATGGCGTCGGCCGCATTATTGAGCAGGTTGACAAACACCTGCATCAATTGGGCCGGATCCGCCTGGATGAGCGGCAAATCAGGAACGAAGCACCGTTTGATCTGCACACGTTCAAAATTCGGCTGGCTGCCGACGCTTTGGATTGCCTGTTCCAGGATCTGATGCAGATCGCTCTCCTGGGTCAGCATTTCCTGTTCACGGGCAAAATTCAACAGGTCGGCGACGATCCGCTTGCACCGGTGGGTCGCATCGATGATCATTTTGAAATCTTCCCGCCTGGTGCCGTCTTCCCCGGCTTCCCGGTAGAGGGTTTCCGAGTACAGCATGATGGTGCCGAGGGGGTTGTTGATCTCGTGGGCGACCCCGGCGGCCAGCTGTCCCATGGAGGCGAGTTTTTCCTTATGGACCAGTTTCTTCTGGATGCTGTCGAGCGTCTCCACCATGCTGTTAAAGGAGTGGCCCAGCGTCGCCAGTTCCCCTTTCCCGGATACGTTCACCCGAACGCTCATGTCCCCCTGGGAGAGGCGGCGATTCGATTCCACGAGGTTTTTGATCGGCTTGATGAACAACCGGGCGATCGGCACTGCGATCACCCCCGCCAGCAGAATGCAGATGAGCGCAATCAGACCGACCCGATTATTGAAGTCGTGAATCAGGGTTAAAAACGATGATTCCCGGGCGCCCACGTAGAGGCTGCCCACCACGCGACCCCGGCTGTCCGCGAGGGGGGTATAGCGGGTGATAAACCACTCGTTCACCACATAGGCGCGTCCCACATAATCGCGACCCTCGGAGAGAACGACATTGCGGACCGCCTGCGATATCCGGGTGCCCACGGCGCGTTTTCCCTGCTCGGTCATCACGTTGGTGGCCACACGCAAGTCACCGAAGAATATGGTCACCGTGTCGATCCTTGCCACCTCCTTGATACGGTCCACCAAGGTGAAATCGTTGTTGAACAGATAGACCGACAAAACCGCACCGATGATCTGCCGATTGGGATTGTGCAGGGGATACACCCCGGTCAGAGCGAGACCGGCCGTCCCTTCCCGCGGATCAAAAGGCTCCGGGGCGGCCAGAGGCGTTTCAACAAGGGGAATGAAGGCCTGATGATCCAAACCGACCTGGGCCAAAAGTTCCTTTGATATGACTTCTGTGGCGGTCTGCGGCTTGCCTGTCTCCAGAACTTCCTGGACGATCGGCAGCTTTTTCCACCCGCCCTGCAGGAGTGGGGTTGAGAGCTCCCCCGTTTGACTGAGAACCCGGCCGACGACCGTACGCCCCCTTTTATCGAGGATGGCGATGAAATGGGTGCCGCCGAGGGCCAGCACGGAGATTTTATTGGTAATCTGCTGATCGATGATTCTGATGGCTTCAGATTCTCCCCGGGCGGCGGCTGACAGACCATTGATGATCCATGTATCCAGGGATAAGCGATGGCTGATCGCCTCAATTTCGTCCAGTTTGATCTGGTAAAAGGCCTTGGCCAGGTCCATGTCCCGGGCCACGAGATCCGCTTCCGCCTTGGAGAGATATTCACTGATCACCCGGGACGTAACCAGTGTGTTCAGGCCGATGGTGAGTCCGGCCACCAGGGCGAAGGAGGCGATCAGCACTGTTTGCAATCGGCCTCCAAGAATAATGCCCATCCATCGACGCATCAATCTGCTCCGGTCAATGCCGCTGTATGTGGGAGAATAAAACGAAACGCACTGCCCAAGCCCGGGGTGGAATCGATTTCAAGCGTGCCGCCGTAAAGAGAGACGATCTGCTGTACAATGCACAATCCAAGGCCTGTTCCGGTCTCCTGCATGGACCTGGCTTCCTTCGTCCGGTAGAACTCCTCGAAAATCCGGGAAATTTCATCAGAGGGAATTCCTATGCCGGTATCGGTCACCGTCCCGATGATTTTCTTTTCCAACGCATTTTCCTGAAGTGTGAGGGTGACCCGGCCGGCCGGCCGGGTATAGCGGATGGCGTTGCCGAGCAGTTGCGCCCAGAGTGCCTGAAGGTATTCTCTGTTTCCCGAAATAACCGGGTGGTTCATTCGCTCCACCTTCACCGTCAGGCCGCGTTCCGCAATCTCCTTTTTGAATGAGGCGAGGGCAGCTTCGAGCATGTCCGATAAGGAGACGGGTTCCGTTTTCAAGCCTCTTATGTTCTCTTTGAGACGCGACAGGAGGAGCAGGTCATCGAGGATGGTCAGCAATTCCCCGGCCCGTTCTTCGACTTGTTGCAGAAACGTAACCTGTTCCGCCGGCGGGACATATCCTTTGCGGATGAGTTGTATGGTGTTCAGGAGAACGGCCACCGGCGCCCGGAGGGTGTGCACCATGGTCATCATAAAACGGCCTTGAATGACACCGATCTTCTCCATTTCGGCTCTACACTTTGCAAGTCCGGAGAGTTTCTCCTCCAGGTCTTTTACCCTTCGGGCCTCGCGGTGCAGTCTCTGCCGATCTATCTCCCGATTGATGACGTGCAGCAATAATTCATGTGTAAAAGGCTTGGCAATAAAATCATGCGCCCCCTCGCGAATGGCCTGAACGGCCAATTCAATGGTCGCATAGCCGGTAATGATGATGCCGATGACATCGGGGGCTATTTTTCGCGCCTGCTGCATCATCTCCAGCCCGCTCATGCCGGGCATCATGGCATCGACCAGTAAAACATCAAAAGACCCTTGACGGAGTTTGTGCAGACCATCAGGCCCGTTTTCGGCCACATCCACCTCCAGACCTGAAGAGGTGAGGGCACGCCGGCATCCTTCACGAATTCCCAACTCGTCATCCACCACAAGCACTCGCATATTTCCTGCTCCTGCCAAGGTCTCTGATTCGGTATTTTATATCTATAGCAGGAGCGGCCCGTGATGTCAAATGAAAGGTCTTTCATTACGGCTACTTTATCACCGGGACATGGGCGCCGGCCGCCCCGAAAAAAGTTTGAAACGGACAGCAAATATTCGCTATGAAAAAATGTCGATTCAGTCTATGCTTGCTGCTATCCTTTTCCCCGATGGGGGGCCATTGTCCATGGTTTGTTCAGGAGATCATATGAGGTTCAGTCCGCAAGACCAAAACATACTGGAGCATTTGTGTCGGGCCGGGGCAGCGCATCCCCATTTGGATACGTTGTTCCATTTCTATGAGCAACTCTTTCAGATTCAATTTGCCTTCAAGGCCCGGCTGAGAGAGGATCGTCATCTCGGATATCTGGAGGAGAAGGACATCGATCCCGAACGCTTGGCATCCGGAATCCCCCAGGTCAGCTTCGATGACCTCCGGATGGAGGCATCCCCATGGATCGATCTGTATGGAGACATTGCGGCGCTTTTGATCAGGGATACGGAATGCTTGGCCCCCGATAACCGCGAGCCGCAACCGGAGACAATCCTGGCCCAGGCGCTTGAGATCTTCACCAGCAAGGTCCCGCTGGTCGGCTCGGGCCAACCGGCCGATGTGACCAGAACGGCGAGCGGTCTTGTTTTGGCCCCTTATCTGCAACTGGCCTGCGAGCATCTGATGCCGCGCATCACCCAGAGTGCCTGGCATCGGGGGCATTGCCCGGTTTGCGGAGGCGCGCCGTCTTTTGCCGTCGTGCATGCGGAGCCGGACTTCCGCACCCTGTTGTGCTCGCGCTGCAACGGTGAATGGCGTTTCCGTCGGATGGGGTGCCCTTTCTGCATGGAGAGAGATCACCAAACCTATTATCCCACGGAGAGCGGGGATTACCGACTCTATGTTTGTGAAGCCTGTCGCCGTTACTTGAAATCCCTTGACATGCAGGAGTCCGATTCAGAGCGGTGCCTGCCCGTAGAGACCTTGTCGACCGTCTCAATGGATCTCGCCGCCCGGGAAAAAGGATGGCTGTTTTTTTGAAAAGAAACGCTCCCGAGGCGCCTCTCGGAAAAAACAATCGGCAAACAGGGCATCCATTCAACGGTCCGGTTTTCCCGCATCCAGATAGCAGACCGCTCGCTGGCTCTGGGGGTCGGCCACGACCCGGGCATAGAGCCCGCCCGTTGCCGCCGGCAGGTCGAAGACGCGAATGATCTCCCGGAACCGTTCCGCATCGGGAAGGAGGTCCGTCAGAATATTCGGAAGGCTCTCGAAAATCCGCCGATTGAATTCCGCCTCCGGATCGCTCGGATAGACGGGCAGATAGATGATCTTCGCCTCAACGAGGTCGAGGAAGAAATGGGTCCCGTAGGAAACCTCCGGCGCCTGCCCCGCCTCTTCCCGCGCCATTTCCACCAGGACGGTCGTATGGTTGATGTCGGCATAGGTCACGTTCACGCCGAGATTGATATTGCTGCTCCCCCACCGCCCCGGCCCCATCATCAGAATACGCCCCCGGGCCACATCCGGATGCTCGTTGATCCTCCCGACGACGCGGCCAAGCGATTTTTTCGCCCCCGTTGAGTCGATGGCGCCGTATCGCTCCGGATCGATGTAGAGGATGTAGCGTATCAGCGGCGTGACCCCGCCGCTGATCGTGCGAACCGACCGGAAAAGGATATGCTCGGGAGGGATCCCCTCGGGGAGCTGCACCCGATCCACAGCCCCGGGGAGACGCATCGGGCGGCACTGGAGGAGGTTGATTCGGACGCGGTCTTCGGCGCACACTGCGGCGGTGAATTCCGTGTCGATCGGCTGGCCGTAGGCCTTCTCCAGGCGGGTCAGCATCGCTCCGATGCAGCGGACGAAGCCGGTTTTCGCAAGAAGGAGGTTGAAGGTCAGCACCAGATCGTCCCGGGTGGCTTCAAGGCGGCTTGTCCAGGGATCCGCAGGGTAGCCGTCCTTCATCAGGGAAACGAGGAGGTGGAGATTCGGGTAGTCGCGGCCTTCCAGAACTTCCGCAAGCGGCCTGGTCGCGAAGGCATCGTCTTCCAGATCGATGAGATCGACCTCCCATTGGGAGTACTTGGCGATCTTGGCGCCGGATTCGGGCCGCAGCTGGGGATGGCTCACGGCAATCATCCGGGGGTAATCGTTTCCGACCCGGTTCACCGCTCGGGTTCCCAGACCGAAGACCAGGCGGATCATGCCCCGGGCGGGATCGATCCGGTCCGTCCAGGCATAGGGGTTCCTGGAGAAGGCCACGCCGGCCAGGCTCGGAAAAAAGAACTGTTTGTAAGGTGTTCCGGAAACGCGCTGGACGAGGATCGCCATCTGCTCATCGCTCTCGCCCAGATTCCGGGCGCGGCGGTAGGCCATGGCGTCCGGGTTCAGCGCGCTCGCATAAACGAGCTTCACGGCGCGAAGAAACGCCTCCAGACGCTCCTCCGACGAGCCTTGGTTCGCGCAGTATTCGCTGCGGTACTTCCCGGCGAATGCGTTTCCGAAGCTGTCCTCCAGAAGGCTGGACGAGCGGGCGATGATCGGCGCCTGGCCGAAGTAGGAGAGCATGTCCCGGAACTGCTCCATAATCGTCGGCGAAAAACTCCCCGCGAGGAAGCGCTTTTCCACCTCCGCAAACTCCTCGTGAGAGATGTTCGTGGCGCGCGAGAGCTGGAGACGGAGGCGGAACAGGTCGTTGTTCACCAGAAAAGTGAAAAAAACATCCGAACCGATGTAGAAGGAATCGTGCGCCTCGAGAATCTCTGCAAAGTCTATCCCGCCCGGTTCCGCGAGCAGTATCCGCCGGGCGATGAGCATCCCGGCCGCCTTCCCGCCGATACGCCCCGAGCCGATCAGGCGGTCGCGAATGCCGAACAGATCGTCGATCGTCACGTACCGGTCCACAAGGCGGTTGAACTCGGGATGGGTCCCGATCATCATCCGCGAGAGTTCCTGCTTGAGGGCTGCGATCTCCGGCGTCTTCTCGTCGGGCATCATTCCCGTCTCCTGGTACCGCATCAGCCGGCGGTAGACACTCTCCCAGGGCGCAAGCGATTTTGCCCTCCTCTGCAGAGGATTCCGGCTCGCCGACACCGATACCGCAGCGGCATCCCCGCTCCCGAAAACCGGAAGCCAGTCGTCGTCCGACATCGCATGCGGAAGGAACATCTGCGGGGAATAGCGGTCCCAGACCTTGAGCGGATGGAGATACATCGTCTCCTTGACCTGATAGACATCCAGAAGAACCTGCGTCGTGTCGCGGATGCGGGCAACGGCGCCGTGGCTGTGTCGGCCCCGGGCGAGGGCGAAGTAGGCGACCGTGTCCAGCTCGAACAGAAAGGGACAGGTTACCTGGAAGAAGTTTGCGAGGAGTTCATCGGTGGCCCATTCGACGACAAGCGCCGAGAGGCTGTCAAAGACATAGAAGACCTCCCGGCCTTCCGCTTCGATGATCTGGTGGAGCATGCTGCTGAAGGAATCAAAACCGGTCTGGGGATTGATTTCAATCGTGGCGAGCCCGTTCAGCGGCGGCAGGATCGGCGGATGCGGGGCGAATCGGAAGTAGACGCACCTCCGCCCTGCCCGGATCGCCTGCCGGGCGAAGGGCTCCGCGAAGTGGCGGTAGTCGTCCAGGCGGTCCACCTGCCAGACAACATTGTCGCCCAGCCGGAGACCCTGCAGCACCTGATCCAGCGCCGCAAGACCGCTGGTCACCATTCCGGATGGCATCATCCCGTCCTGTCTGAGAAAAAAGTGTTCCCCTGACCCCGTTTTCTGTCACTTCAAAATGCGCTCGATGAATTATGATATCACATTTTCGTTTCATTTTTATCTTTTTCCCCTTTTTGTCAGGAGAAACGACCGTTGACCCCCATTGCGGGTTCCGCCTCAGCCGATGGCGACCCCGCCCCGTTCGCCGGAGCTGATCCGGACGCAATCGGCCAGATCCAGGACGAAGATCTTCCCGTCGCCGACCTTGCCGTCGCCGGTCCGGGCCCCCTTGTTGATGGCGGCGATGGTTGGCTCGACAAAATCTTCATTCACGGCGATGTCGAGCCGGACTTTCCTCAGGAGGCCGCCGACCTCCTTCGATCCGCGATAGATTTCGGTATACCCCTTCTGTCTTCCCTGCCCGAGGACGTTGGAGACGGTCATCAGATTCACCTCCACCGTTTCGAGCGCCTGTTTGACCTCCTCCAGTTTGTGGGGCTGGATGATCGCGACGATGTATTTCATGATCATTACCTCCTATTCCACGACCGTGTAGGCCGATTCGCTCTGTTGGGTCAGGTCGAGGCCGACAATCTCGTCCTGCTTTTCCACCCGCATCCCGACGAGGGCGTCCACGGCCTTGAAGATGATCCAGGTCATCGCCGCGGCGAAGAGCGGTACGACAATGACCAGCATGAGCTGGACCAGAAAAAGCCTGGCATTGCCGAAGAAGAGCCCGTCCGCCCCGGCGGCGTTGACCGCCTTCTCCGCGAAGAACCCCGTTGCCAGGGTCCCCCAGATCCCGCCCACCCCATGAACGCCGAAGGCATCGAGGGAGTCGTCGTAGCCAAACCGGGATTTGAGCATGACCACGGCGATGTAGCAGAACAGGGCGACCAGAATGCCGATGAAGATGGCGTTCATGGGGTTGACGAATCCGCAGGCCGGCGTTATGGCCACGAGCCCACCGACGACCCCCGTCGCTGCGCCGAGGATGGTCGGCGCCCCGTGGTGCCACCATTCGATGAGCGCCCAGGAGAGACCCGCGGCAGCCGCGGCGATATGCGTCGTCACAAAGGCGTTGGCGGCCAATTCGTTCGCCCCCAGGGCGCTTCCTGCATTGAAGCCGAACCATCCGAACCAGAGCATCGCCGCGCCGAGAACGGTGAAGGGGAGGTTATGGGGCCGGAAGGGTTGCTGCGCGTAACCGCACCGCTGTCCCAGGAGGATCGCCAGGGTCAATGCCGAGATCCCCGAACTGACGTGGACGACGATCCCGCCTGCGAAATCCAGCGCCCCCAGGTTCCGGAGCCAGCCGCCGGTTCCCCAGACCCAGTGCGCCAGCGGATCATAGACCAGCGTCGCCCACAGGAGGGTGAAGATCAGAAAGGCAGAAAATTTCATCCGCTCTGCAAACGCCCCGATGATCAACGCCGGCGTGATGACGGCGAACATCGCCTGAAAGATCATGAAGGCCTGATGGGGAATCGTCGCCGCATAATCGGCATTCGGCCGCCCGCCGACAAAGTTAAGCCCGGCCCACTTCAGGCTGCCGATGATCCCGAGCCCCGTGTCCGGCCCGAAGGCCAGCGAATAGCCGAACAGGACCCACTGCAGGCTGATGACGCAGGTGATGATGAAACACTGCATCAAGATGGACAAGACATTCTTTCTCCGCACCAGGCCGCCGTAAAAGAAGGCGAGGCCGGGAATCGTCATGCCCAGGACCAGGGCCGATGCGATCAATACCCATGCCGTATCTCCCGTATTCATGATGGCAAACCTCCTTAATTTTATGCTTTCAGGGTCTTCCCCGCCTGAACCGCCGAGCTCCGAATCCGCAGGCAACGGCGCCGGCAGGCTGCGATCCCGTTCGGGAGGGAATAACGCAAGGAGAGTGCCAGTGGAAGCGATGCATGATAAACATAAGAAATGTTACATTTATTGAATGCAATGGCCCGGGAATGCGGCGGGAGCATGATCGTGACAATTTTGTACCTTTCCCGAACGGTTCGACAAAAATGTGGTCTGCGGGAAGCGATTGCGGGGATCCCCTCCGGAGGAGAAAACAGTTGCCCTGTGAAAGGACTTTGAGGTATGCAACAGCCGATGATCACGGATAAAGAACGGAAACGGTACATCCGCCAGATTCCGATGATCGGAGAGGCGGGACAGGAAAGGCTTAAATCGGCGCGCGTCCTCGTCGCCGGCGCCGGAGGACTGGGAACGGTGATCTCCCTCTACCTGGCCGCCGCCGGTGTGGGCTGCTTAAGGATCGTCGACTGCGATGCCGTCGAGCCGAGCAACCTGAACCGCCAGATCCTCCACTGGAGCGGGGATATCGGACGGCCGAAAACCGCATCGATCGAGGAGAAGCTCGCCGCCCTGAACCCCCTGATCCGCATTGAGACGGTCTCCGGAAGGATCACAGAAGAAAGCATCGAGAAGATGGTGCGGAGTTGCGACCTCATCGTCGATGCGATGGACAATTTCCCGACCCGTTATCTACTGAACCGGACCGCCGTCGCAAAAGGCATCCCCTTCATCCACGGCGCCGTGCGGGGTTTCTTCGGTCAGGCCACGACGGTCATCCCCGGAAAGACCCCCTGCCTGCGCTGCATCTTTCCCGGCGGGATTTCGCCGCAGGAGGTCCCGATCGTCGGGGCGACATGCGGCGTCATCGGCTCCATCGAGGCGACGGAGGCGATCAAACTGCTCGCCGGCCTGGGAGAGCCTCTGTCCGGCCGGCTTTTCCTCTGGGACGGCCTTGCCCTCAGCGCCGATTCCGTCACGGTCGAAAGGGATCCGTCGTGTCCTGTCTGCGGAATTCGGAAGGGGGGCTGAGGGAGTGCCGACGAACGGGTGGTCAGGCCAACGCAATGCGCCGTGCATCGCTTTCCGGAAAAGGGTATTCCATATGCCTGGCCGTTGCCTGTGCCACGGCGTCTCCAAAAAATCGGGCGACCACTTTCAGCGCCATGTCGATGCCGGCGGAGATGCCGGCGGAAGTGAACAGGGCGCCATCTTCTACGAAATGAAGCCCTCTTTCGACATGGGTCTTCGGAAACAGCTCCTGCATCCAGTCCAGGGAACGCCAGTGCGTCGTCGCCCGCCTGCCGTCGAGAAGCCCGGCTTTACCGAGCAGCAGGGCGCCCGTACATACTGAAGCAAGGAGTTGAACCTGTCGGGAGCGATCGGCAATCCATCCAAGGAGACGCTCGTTATTCATTTCCGCTCTCGTGCCCCACCCGCCCGGAACGACAAGGATATCCAACGCCGGGCAATCATCGAGTCCGTAGTCCGGCAAGACCTTCATTCCGCCGGCCGTCGCCAGAGGGTTTCTCGTTTCGGCCACCAGAAAAACATTGAAAGGCGAAGGATCCTCTCGCCGTTCCTGTTCGTTCAAACGGGTGACGGAAAAGACCTCGAAGGGCCCGCAAAAATCAAGCACCTCAACGTCTTTGAATACGACAATTCCTGTATTTTTCCTCTCCATGTTCAGACCTTTTAAACCGAACCCTCTAACTTGCAGGCTGCGACTGCAGCGTGTCCTTCGGCGGGGCGATCCGCCGGTGGCGTATGACGCCGTAGATCGTCGCCGGCAGTAAGAACACGACCACCATCAGAGACACATTGCCGTCCGGGTGGAATATGACCACGAAAGAGGCAAGGGCCAGCGCCGCGCGCAGCATCACGTTTGAGCCCCGGTTCCGGGCGAACTGCCCAAAAATGGAGAAGGTGATTCCGCAGCAGCCGATTGCCACGAGCAGCATATCGGCGATCTGAGGCCAGCCCGGGTTCACGACGATATTTGAGCGGAAGAAGATGGCAAACGTCATGATGGTGATGGGCAGACACAGTTTCAGCGCCTGCCACATGGTCCGCATGAAGGACGCTTCCGCAATCCTCGCCGAGACCGCGGCGGTCAGCGACGTCGGCGGCGACAACTCGCCCCAGACCGCCAGCAAGAAGGCGAAGAAGTGCGCAATCCACGGATCGATGCCGAGCTTGCGCATCGGGTCGACGATGATGACCGCGAGGAGGATATAGGTTGCCGTCGGCGGCAGGCCGGTGCCGACGAGCCAGCCGAACAACCAGGCCATCAGGACCAGCGCAATGACGTGCCACTCTCCGATGTGCAGGAGCATGGCCCCCATGCGGTTGATGAAGCCGGTCACGGTGAACAGGCCGACCATGATGCCGAGCGTCGAGAGCAGCAGCAGGAGATACGAGGTCATTTCGGCGTGCGTTTCGATCATGATGCGGATGTTCGCGAAGAGCGCATCCTTTTCCGTCGCCGGATCCTTCAGGACGTATTTGAAAAAAAGAAACATCAGAACAAGGAGCGTAAATATGAAGGCCCCGGTATAGAGCCCCGAGAGCTGCTCGCCGTAGTTGAGCAATCCCATCAGGATGGTGAGAAAGATGATCCCGATGAAGAAGATCGCCGTCTTGAGCTGCTCGTAGATCGGCATGGTCGTCTTTTCGATCGGCGTGGCGGGCAGAAGACTAACACTCAGCAGATAAATGGACAGGGAAAGCGTGGAGTAGTAGATGAAGGCCAAAGCGAAGCCGCGGAGTACCACGTCCCAGTAAGGGACGCCGAGGAATTCCGCCATCACGAAACCGGCGACCGCCATCACCGGCGGCATGATCAGCCCGCCCATTGACGCCGACGTCTCCACCGCCCCGGCGAACTCCCCCGGCACGCCGTAGCGCTTCATCAGCGGGATCGTAAAGGCGCCGACCACCGTCGCGTTGGCCGCGCCGCTGCCGCTGATCATGCCGATCGCGGACGAGGCGAGGACGGCCGTCTGGGGTATCGTGTGCCGCGACTTTCCGGCGATCCGCCGCATGAAACTGACCATCGCCCCCTGCGCATTGAAGCCGGCCGCCGCGGCCGCCAGCAGCAGAAACGCCGCGATCGTCGTCAGCGCGATCTGCGCGTACATCCCATAGATTCCGGTCGCAAGTTCAACCGTGCTCGAGGTGACTACCCGATAAAAGGTAGTCCCCGGATGCCAGAAGAAATCGACCGGGCTCAGATAACCCCAGAGCGTGTAGAACACCATAATCACGTTCACCCAAAACAGCTCCGTATGGACGATCCTTGAGAGCTCCATCACCAGCAGGAAGATCAGGAGCCCCATGATAAAGTCCTCCCGGGTGTAGGAACCCTGACGATAGATCGAGATCTGCTCGTATTCCACGAAAAAATGGTAGAAGGCATATATGCAGGCGGCGAGGTAGATAACGACTATGATATGATTCGCGAGCGGCGGCAGTCGCTTGTATATAAAACCGTTTTTGTGCATGTGCAGGATCTGCAACATCAGGCAGATTGGCACAAGGGACGCCACGAGTTCAGTTGGGCCTCCGTAGCCGGTGTAAAAGTACCAGCACAGCCAGACGAACATGACGATCGATAAGAGGAAAATCAGGTTCTTGAGATTAAGATGGCGCGCAATCCGGTTACTCGGCATGGCCCCCTCCCTCTTCCTTGTTGTTTCGCTTTTGGTCTCCGTCGCCTCGACATGAACCGCGCAGAGATCGGGCACATGGCCAAACGGTAAACGGCCGAATTCCCCCTTCCGTCGTTATCGCGCACTCCCGATCCCGGCCGCACGGTCTATGGTATTGTATGAGAGATGGGCAAGCACGGGGGCGGGAGCCGGCGCTGTCGCGGCGCAGGTCCCCCGTCCCCGGCAAACCGTTTGAGCGATCACTTGCCTGCAATCGTCCATTTGTCGTTCCAGGCCTTGTGTTCCTTCAGGAATTTTGCCAGCCCCGCATGGACCGGAACGGTCGGATTGGCTTTAATGCCAGTCACCTGCATACCGATGAAGTTGCGCGCCAAGGGTCCGAATCCCGGATCGGCCTTGGCAAGGATTTCCCGCTCGGCGTAGAATTTGTTCAGCATCTTGAAGATGATCTCCCCGGGCATATCGGCGAGCACATTGTAGGCGAAGAGGAGCGGCACGCCCAGGATCGTCTTCACACCGACATCCTTGCTAAAGACCTTCTTCGCATCGATCTCCACCGGTTCAAGGTTTGCAGCGGTGAGTTTTTTCACTTCATCCGCACTGGGATTGATGATCTTGATATCGGTGCGCAGTTCGGTTTCGCGCCAGTAAGAGGGGAGTGAGCGGCCGGCGGTGGTATAAGCAACAGCGCCGACGATGGTTCCCGCATGGAGAGCGTCGCCCTGGGCGGCCCCACTGATCTGAACGTGTTTGAACTCATAGCCGAGCGCCTTGAAAATACGTATGAAATTGAGCCAGTTCATGTAACCGGCGGGGGTGAAGAATACCGGCTTGCCGCTGAAATCGCCCCAGGAGCTGTATTTACTTGCATTGGGGGCGTACACGGCCATGAACGACTCCATCGGGTATGCATACCAGGTATGCACCATATTCGCTTTACCAGCTTTGTAATCCTTGAAGCTGCCTGTGCCGGCATAGAGATCGGTCATCCCGACGTCAGCCGTGTAGCCGATCTCCGCATTGCCATCCATCGTCGCCTTCATGGCGGCGGTGGTCGACGGGTAGGGATTGACGGTAACGGTGTATTCGCCGCCAAGAGCGTTCTCCAACACACTGGTCATTTGGGCGGCGACCTTGTAGCCATAAGAACCTGTGTCGGACGTAGCCCAGCGGATCGACTTGCGCTCTGCCGCGCAGGCCGTGCTGATCGCCGAAAAGACGAAGAATGCGGCGAGAACCGCCACGCATACCGCGAACTTGTGACCCGGTCTTGTCTTCAACATGTTTCCCTCCTTTGAATGCATTTAAATGGAACATTCTCGATCAGAAACACCTTGCCCTTTGGATGAGGATACGATGGGTTGCCTGGTTTGTCAAGAATATGCTATCGTTATGTTGTCAACACCCCCTTCGTTCCCTTCCTGCCCTGTCATTCACAGGCTGATCTTCGATTTTCGTGGAAAAAGGATTCCGGATCGATCCCTCGATTCGCTTCCGTTTCCCCGTCCCGGTCACCGGTTGCCTGCCGTAAAAGACGGCGCATCAATCTTGGGCTTCCGTTCCGCATTCGGCTGCAGGGGATGGATCCGGGCACAGGCATGCTCTTTCCCCAAATTCAAGTAATCCCGGACGAGATCCCGCTTCAGAAGCTGGATCGCCCGGGCGGGGTCCACGCCCTTGGGACAGGCGTTGGAGCACTCGCCGGCGTAATGGCAGCCGAAGACCCCGTGGCCTTTCGCCACGAGATCCTTCCGTTCCCCGCCCCCGTCGTCACGGGAGTCCGTGTTGTAACGGTAGACCTGCGTGAGGGCCATGGGGCCGGGGTACCGCCGGTCCGTCGCCATGGTGGGGCAGGCGGCCATGCAGACCCCGCATTTGATGCAGTAGGTAAACTGCAGAAACTCCTCCAGCTGATGCGGGCTCTGGAAATATTCCGCAGACGGTTTCTCCATCTCCTCGGCGTCCTTGCGGATGATGTAGGGCTTGATCCGCTGGTGGACGCCGAACATCGGAACGAGGTCGGGCACAAGGTCCCGGATGATGTTGAAATTGGGCAGGGCCGCTACGGTCAAGGCGCTGTCCGTCAAATCCAGGGTCTGTGTGTTGCACGCGAGCGTCGGCCTGCCGTTGATGAGCATGGCGCAGGATCCGCAGACCCCCATGCGGCAGGAAAAACGGAAGGCCAGGGTCGGATCCTGCTCTTCCTTGATCAGGTGCAGGCAGTCCAGAACCGTCATGCCCTTTTCCACCTGCAGCACGTACTTCTGGATCCGGGGCTCCTCATCTGCTGCCGGATCGAACCGCCGGATGTAAAACGTAATGGGAACTTTTTGGGTCTGTTCCATGTCTCCTCCTTACAGGACTTTACCGATCGATCTTGCGGCAATGGCGGCGTATGTCCCGATGATGAACAGAACAATCCCCGCGCACCACAGGAAATTCGTGATGAACCGCTGCCCCTTCCGCGAAGGGCCCAGCTCGAAGAGGATCGTCCTTAACCCGAAGAATCCGTGGTAGAGAACGGCGGCCAGCAGGAAGATGTACGTCACGGTGAAGAAGAGTTTTCCGCTCCGCCAGGAGACGTTCTCCCAGTCCACGGCGTCTCCAAACGCCGGGTTGAAGATGCCGAAAATGGCGTTCATATGCACCGTCATCATGTGGAGCCCGCCCAGGATGAAGATGACGATGCCCGCGATGATAAACCAGACCCAGCTATATGTTTCACGCATGTCGCACCCCCTTCAATGCAGGACAAAGATGTTCATGCCCCCCGCCAGAATAACCACGGCGGCGATGACCATGACGACGATCATGAGGGGCCTTTGCACGTTCAGGGAGGACCGGTACGGGTAAACCGGCTCCTCGGCTTTTCCCACGGCGAAGGCGAAACCGAGCTCGATGAGGATGAGCCGGAGGCCGTTGAGGGCATGGAAGGCGAACCCACAGTATAGGACGAACTCTCCGAATTTAAACACGGGGTGTTCGAGAACATCCATGGCTGTATTCCAGCTTTCCGGTCCGAAGATCCGGACGGAGCTTTCGAAGATATGCATCATGAAAAAAAGCAGAATCCCCAGTCCGGCGACCCGGTGAACGATGTAGAGGTAGCGCTCGACCCCCCAGCGGCCGCCGCCGAGCCAGCCGATGATGCCCAAATGATTGTCGAATTGTATAGTCTCTCTCATCGATCCCTCCTTTTGCAGGCTGTTCAAAAATGGCCGGATGCAAGGCCCCCGAAATCCTGAGCCGTGAGGCGTACTGTTCGCGTACGTTGAACGGCGAAGGATGAGGGAAACGCCGCAGATGGGCGTTTTTCAACAGCCTAATATTTCCGTTCTACCGGTTTCCAGTGTGTAATGGTCACCGGCTTGTAACTGAGCACGGGCCCCTCCCGGGTATAGCCGACGAGGGTGTGCTTCAGCCAGTTGTCGTCATCCCGGATCGTAAAGTCCCTCCGGGAATGGGCTCCCCGGGACTCCTGCCGGGCCAGGGCTGCTGTGACAAGGGCCTCGGCGAGATCGAGGAGGTTTTCGATCTCCAGGACATTGACGAGGTTCGTGTTGTAGATCCCGCTCTGGTCCGCAACGGAGACACCGGCAAAGCGTTTTTTGAGGGCCTGGACGTGCTTCAAACCTTCCGCCATGCCAGCGGCATCGCGGAAAACCCCTGCGGACTTGTCCATCGCCTCGCGGAGTTCCTTTTTGATGGCGTAGGGATCTTCCCCGCCCTTCCGCTCGCACAGTCCAAAGATCCGCTCCCTCTCTGCGTCGATGGCGTCCGCCGGCAGTTTTTGCAGGGGCGGGTCCGACCGGAGGAACTTCACAATTGCTTCCCCGGCGATGCCCCCCCACACAAGGCATTCCGCAGTGGAATTGCAACCGAGACGATTGGCCCCGTGCAAAGAGTGGCAGGCAACCTCCCCTGCCGCCCAAACCCCGCGCATGGCGGTGGCGCCGTTGATGTCCGCTTCGATCCCGCCCATGGAGTAATGGGCAACCGGCCGCACGGGAATCGGCGTGAAAATCGGATCCAGGGCCAGGAACTTCATGCAAACTTCCCGGATCAGGGGAAGGGCATGATTGATCTTTTCCGCCCCGAGGTGCGTCAGATCCAGGTGGACGTAATCCAAACCGCCAGGGCCGGTAAAACCACGGCCTTCCAGGATCTCGGTCATTTCGGACCGCGAGACGATATCGCGCGGCGCCAGTTCCATGAATTTTGCGGCATATTTCTCCATAAGGCGATGGCCTTCGGAATTTCTCAGATATCCGCCTTCGCCCCGGCAAGCCTCCGTCATCAGAATGCCCGAAGGGACCAGACCGGTGGGGTGAAACTGCAGAAATTCGGGATCTTCCAGATGAAGACCGGCCCGGTATGCGATCGCCTGGCCATCGCCGCTGACGGTCTGCGAATAGGTCGTGAACCCGTACAGCGTGCCCAGCCCGCCGGAGGCGATGAGCATCGCCTTGGCCCGCAGCATCATGAATTTCCCCGTGGGCATGAAAATCCCCGCCAGCCCGCAGAACGCGCCGTTTTCGACCAGGATGGCCGTCGCGAAAAATTCATCGTACCGGGAAAAATTCTGATACTGCATCAAGGTGTCATAAAGGGTCTGGACCTCGAAGAAACCGGTCCTGTCCGCCGCCATCGTGGCCCTGGGAAAGCTGTGTCCGCCGAAGGGACGCTGCTGGATACGGCCATCGGGGCGTCTCGACCAAGGCATTCCCCAGTGATCCAGTTGCAGAATCTCTTTCGGACTGGTTTCCACAAAACGATCCACGACATCCTGGTCCGCGAGAAAATCGGCGCCTTTCACCGTGTCCCAGGAATGCAGATCCAGATTGTCGCCGTCTTCTTCCCGCATAACGGCCGCCGTGCCGCCTTCCGCACAGACGGAATGGGGACGCTGAATCTGGACTTTTGAAACAAGCCCGATATTGATGGTGTCTTTGGATTTGCGTGCGATCTCGACCGCCGCACGCAGTCCCGCAAGCCCTGTTCCAAAAATCAACACATCATGTGCGACCACTTCCATTGCCCTGCCGCCATACCCTGAAGTTTTCATATTTCTCATCCCAATTAAGGTACCTTTCAGTCTTTCCGGTATTGCTTTGCGCCCTCGACATACAGATCGTTGCCCTTCGTATCGTTGATCACAACCACCGGAAAATCCTCTACTTCCAGTCTATGGATGGCCTCGGGCCCGAGGTCTTCATACGCAACCACTTGCGCCTTCTTGATGCTCTTTGCGAGCACCGCCCCGGCGCCGCCGGTGGCTCCAAAGTAAACCGCCTTGTTTTTTTTCATCGCCTGGATGACTTCGGGCGCCCGATTCCCCTTGCCGATCATCCCCCGCATGCCGATCTCCATCAGCCTGGGGGCGTAGGCATCCATCCGGTAGCTCGTCGTCGGTCCCGCGGAGCCGATCGGCTTGCCGGGCCTGGCAGGCGCCGGTCCCACGTAGTAAATGACCTGTCCGCGGATATCCACGGGGAGTTCCTTCCCCTGATTCAGAAGATCGATCATCCGTTTGTGGGCCGCGTCTCTGCCCGTGTAAATGACGCCGCTGATCAGGACCTTGTCGCCGATTTGCAATCGATCGACATCTTCCTCGGTCAAGGGGGTCTTCAGTCGAATTGCGTTTGCCATAGTGCCCTTCCTCCTTTATTTCCAGGCTGTTCAAAAAGGCCCGGATGCAAGGCCCCCGAAATCCTGAGCCGTGAGGCGTACTTTTTATGGTACGTTGAACGGCGAAGGATGAGGGAAACGCCGCAGACGGGCGTTTTTCAATAGCCTGTTAGATCGTCGCTTCCTTGTGCCGGTTAGCATGACACTGCACGTTGACGGCCAGCGGCAGGCTGGCGATATGACAGGGTTCCACCTCAAAAAAGACGTCCAGCGCCGTCGTATTGCCACCGTAACCCATGGGACCGATCCCGAGTTTGTTGATCCTCTCCAAAACCTCCCGTTCCATCGCGGCAATTTCCGGGTCGGGATTCCGCTGCCCCACTTTCCGCAACAGGGCTTTCTTGGCCAGCATGGCCGTCCTCTCGAACGTGCCCCCGATGCCGACGCCTACAATTGTCGGAGGGCAGGGGTTGGAACCGGATTCCTTCATGCGGTTGACGATGAACTCCTTGATGCCTTCAGCGCCCGCCGAAGGCGCCAGCATGTGGACGCGGCTCATATTCTCCGCGCCCCCTCCCTTCGGAACAGCCATGATTCTGATTTGGTCGCCGGGAACGATATCATAATGGATGATCGCAGGGGTATTGTCCCCGGTGTTCTTTCGGGTAAAGGGATCGCAGGCCGACTTTCTCAGGTATCCCTCTTTGTACCCCTGCCGCACGCCCTCGTTGATGGCGTCTCTCAGATCCCCCCCGACCACATGGACATCCTGACCCATATCGACGAATACGACGGCCAGTCCCGTATCCTGGCAAATGGGGTATTCACCCTGCGCTGCGATGGCGACGTTCTCCTTCAACTCCTTGAGCACTTCCCGCGCAACGGGGGACTCATCGCTCTGAATCCTCCGGTCGAATTCGTCAACAATATCCTGGCCCAGATGATAATTGGCGTCAATCAAGAGCTCCCTGACCGTTTGGATAATCTTGTCCGCCTGGATCTCCCTCATGCGTGCCCCCCTTTCTCCCTATTTCTTCACCTGTTCAATGGCCCGTTTCAGGGCGTTCCGGAGCATGCCGATAGGCGGTTTCCGGATGTACCCCTCCTTCATGAGGTGTTGAATCATGTCGCGGGATTCCTTGATGTCCTTCTCGGCCTTCTTGAAGGCCTCCTTGGCCGTCATCTTCACCCGGGCCACGCCGTCTTTGATGGCCTGCATGGCCACGTCACTGGCCTCCTGGGGAAAAACCGCCCATTCGTCCATCTTGGGCATGATGTTGTCCGGATTGATGCCCCGTTTCTCCGCGGACTTGGCCATGGAGTAAGCGGCAGCGATGGCCATGGTGTCCGTAATTTTCGACGCCTTGGCGATGAGGGCGCCTTTGAGGATACCCGGGAAGCCCATTGAGTTGTTCACCTGGTTGGGGAAGTCCCCTCGGCCTGTTGCCGTGATGTAGGCGCCGGCTTCTTTTGCCGCGTAAGGATAGATCTCCGGCACGGGATTCGCACAGGCAAAGACGATGGCCTTCTTTGCCATGGAGCTCACCCAGGCGGGCTTGATCACGTCCGGTCCCGGGGTGGAGACGGCAATCAGCACATCGGCCCCCTTCATGGCCGCATCGATGGAATTGACCTTATTCGGGTTCGTGGCCTTGCAGATCTCCCACTTCCGGTAGAACCGCTTGTCCGCCTGGATGTCCTTGCGGCCCTTGTGGAGCCCGCCTTTGGAATCGCAGACGATGACCTTTTCCGGATCCGCTCCGGCCTGGAGGAGCAGGCGGATGATCGTCGCGTTTGCGGCCCCGGCGCCGAACATGGCAAGCCGGACGTCCTTCAGCTCCTTGCCCGCCACCTTGAGGGCGTTGATGAGTCCCGCCAGGGTTACGGAACCGGTCCCCTGGGCGTCGTCGTGCCAGACCGGGATCTGGCAGGCATCGCGCAGGGTGTCGAGCACCTTGTAGCAGTTGGGCTGGGAAATGTCCTCCAGGTTCACGGCGCCGAAACTGTGCTGAACCATTTTCACGAAATCAATGATTTTATCCGGATCGTTCTCCCCTTTTTTGTTGCGGCTGTCCACGCACAGGGCGATGCAGTCCATCCCGCCCAGGTATTTCATGAGGAAGGCCTTGCCTTCCATGACGCCGAGACCGCCCGGAGGCGTCACGTTGCCGTCCCCGAGGACCCGGGTGGAGTCGCTCACGACGGCCACGAGGTTCCCGCGGTTGGACAGCTCAAACGAGGCGTCGTTGTGGTCCCGGATGGTTGTGGAGATCTTGGATACTCCGGGGGTGTACCAGACGTTAAACCAGTTGAACCCGTAAACGCCGGCCTTGGGGATGGTCATCATCTTGCCGCCATAGAATTTATGGGCATCATAGGCCAGCTCCTTCAGAAACAGGGTCTGCCCCTTGGCGATCTGCGCTTCCGTAAAATTCTTCGGGAAGGCTTTCCGTAAATCGGTCAGTGCAAAATCAATCTTAGCCATACACTCTCCTCTCCTTTCTCTCTCTCTTTTCAATATTTAGGATTCAACGAACATTCCGTTGCGTCAGGGAAAACCCGCCTTGAAAAAACTATAATTTACTATCCCAATCTATCCCATAAAGGCAAGAAAAAAAATGGGGAAAAACACGCTTCTGCACAACTCTTCGGCGTCGGGTAGAAAACCTTTGCAGCACGGGGGGTTGCGGCGGTCCACCGGATCACCCTTGTCTGATTCAAGAACCTTTTGGAAACGCGCGCCTCAGGATGGAAGGGCGCCCACGTCGCGCAGGATTTTTTCGAGCGCCCTGCGTCCTTCGGGATCAAGCTGCTTCTGCGGGGGCATGGGAGAACCCACCGGAAATCCCTGCATCTCCAGCCCCGCCTTGACGCATGCGGACAGCGAATACCGCTGGAAGGCCACGTTGAGTGGCCATTGCTTTTTCTGCAGGGCCGCCGCTTCCTCCCACCGGCCCTGACGCGCCGTTTCGTACAGTGCAATGCTCTGCTCGGGAATGACGCAGGCGGGACCGGACATCCAGCCGACGCCACCGATGAGAAACACGAAGAGCGGAACGGAAGAGGTATCGCTGAAGAGTTTGATCCGGTCCCCCAGGGTCGTGACGATGGACATGAGTTTGCCCACGTTCCCCGACGCATCCTTGAGGTACTGGATATTCGGTTCCTCGGCCAGCTCCCGGAGCGCGTCAACGGAAAAATCCCAGGTCTGGAATTTCGGATTCGTATACAGGGTGACGGGACAGGCTACAGCACGGGCCACGGCCCGGAAATGGGCCACAACCTGCCGGTCGTTGAGGGGAAAGTAGCTCGGCATGACGGCCAGAATCCCGTCCACGCCTAATTTCTCCGTTTCCGCCGCCTCCTGCATGGCGCCGGGTGTTGACATGCTGCAGATACCCGCCACAACGGGAACCCGTTCTGCCGCAGCCTGGACCGTGACCTCCACCATCCGCCGCTTCGTCTCCCGGTCCAGATAGGGGGCCTCTCCGGTGCTGCCCAGGGGAGTGAGGCCATGCACCCCCTTTCGGATCAGGTGTTCCACGAGATCGGCAAGGGGCTGTTCCTTCAGCCTGCCCGCCTCGGTGAGCGGTGTAACCAGATAGGGGAAAATACCTTTGAATGCTTTCGCGACCATGTGATCCTCCTTGTCAGGCTTTTGAAAACCGACCGTCTGCCGCGTTTCCATCATCCTTCGCCGCTCAACGTACCCTAAAGTACGCCTCACGGCTCAGGATATCGGGGGCCTTGCATCTGGCCGCTTTTGAACAGCCTGCAAAATAGACTTTTTCAACATGCCGTTGTTGCTTCCTTGCTTGTCCGTTGCCTCCGTCCGCTTTCGATTCCGGACGGGGCGCCTCTACGCCGAGAGGAGCAGGCCGATATCGGGGCTTTCATCAATATGCAGAACCCTTTCGATGAGCATATCCGTCCGGGCCGGCGGGATCACCCCCGAAACCAGAGATTTGAATTTTCCGATGACCTCCTCCTCGGAAAGGGGATTCTCCGGATCGCCCTTGGGGTATTCATTCGCTGCGGCGAGCTGCCGCCCGTCCTTCAGGACAATCCGCACGCGCGCCGGCCATTTGCGCGGGTAGGCCCCGGTCAGTTCGGGGTCGCTCTGGATCCGGATTTTCTGCATCAGGGAGCCGATATCGGCGTCCCGGAGCCGGGCATCCGTGAAATCGCCGCGTTGGACATGACCATACCGCAGCGCCGTCGCGGCGCAGAAGGGGAGGCAGAATTTCGCCAGGTAGGGGGTCTTGGGTTCCACATTGCCCAGAAGATCGAGGGAGGCCTGATACAGGGAAACCTGCACCTCTTCCACATCATCCGGCCGAAACGTCTTCCCGCC
>JAFGRP010000231.1 GCA_016935075.1 Deltaproteobacteria bacterium
CATGGCCTTGGGCCGTGTTGGTGCATACATCATTCTGTTTCAATCCACGCCCCCGCAGGGGGGGGCGACGCCAGTATGCCCTGCAACGAATCGGCGACATTGAGTTTCAATCCACGCCCCCGCAGGGGGGGGCGACCTGACACTGAGCACCAATGTGTATGATTACACGATAGTTTCAATCCACGCCCCCGCAGGGGGGGGCGACTTGGCCGCAACGGGGCGGGGTAGCGGCGAAATCTTGTTTCAATCCACGCCCCCGCAGGGGGGGGCGACTGGTTGGTGTCTCGTAGTTGACGCCATCCACCGTGTTTCAATCCACGCCCCCGCAGGGGGGGGCGACGTTGTTAGGTATTCCGTGATCGGCAAACATAACAAGTTTCAATCCACGCCCCCGCAGGGGGGGGCGACTTAGCTCGTGCAGGTTCGTGGCATGGCCGGTGCTGTTTCAATCCACGCCCCCGCAGGGGGGGGCGACGCGGTGAGATCAAGCCGAAGCGCGTCCCGAAACTGTTTCAATCCACGCCCCCGCAGGGGGGGGCGACTTTAGTAATGCGGGCTCTTTTGTAGGAATATTCGGTTTCAATCCACGCCCCCGCAGGGGGGGGCGACGCGATCTGACGTTGGATGCGGATGGCGCTGGCGAGTTTCAATCCACGCCCCCGCAGGGGGGGGCGACGATGATGCCGACATGGACAATACGGATGGCAGCACGTTTCAATCCACGCCCCCGCAGGGGGGGGCGACCCTCGGCGTCCATGTGCACCGCCTCGATGATGACGTTTCAATCCACGCCCCCGCAGGGGGGGGCGACTCTATCACTTTATCTGACTGATTCACTTGAATCAATCTGAGAGCCTTCGCGAACCGCATCCTACCCGGTTTTTCAAAACAAATTGTCAAAGACCGTGGTACATATCTATTTTTATTTCTTCTAATTGAATCATCGCGAACCTGTTGGTTATTTCATGCGAGCTTCCGGTTCGCGAATCAGTCATATAATCAGCGGACCTTCCTGGTCTACAGTTTCCTTGGCACCGATATGCTCCACCCTTCGTCGCCAGTTTGCTCCCAGGAGATAGAATCGTAAACTGTCCTGCGTCTTATCGATCTCATCAATCAGCTGCTGGCGCAGTGCGGTCCATTGGGCTGGATCCACCAGACACTCGAATACCGAATACTGCACCCGCTGCCCATAATTCTGACATATTTTCGCCACCCGCCGGAGTCTACGTGAGCCCCCGACATCTTTAAGAGACACGTCATAGCTTATCAAAACCATCATCTTTCGTCTCACCTCCAGACAAATGGCGGATACCCGTCCAGGTCGCCCCTTAGATGTCGGGCCAGCAAGAGTGCCTGGGTATAAGGCAGCAGCCCGACGGGCATCTTCTCTCCAAGGAAAGGGTGCATGATTTCACTCTGTTTTCGCTTCTGATAAGCGATCAGTACGCGCTTGCGAGCATCGTCCCCCAGGAGCACTGCTCCGTTTTCAAGATACCTGAAGCCATTGGCTGGAATTTGTCCCAGATTGATCAAGGATAAGACCAGACGATCTGCCATAAACGACCGGAACTCTTCCATCAGGTCAAGCGCCAGACCGGGACGACCGGGTCGGTCACGATGCAGAAATCCGACAGCAGGATCAAGACCGACGCATTCCAGGGCAGACTGGACATCATGCAGAACCAGAGTATAGACAAACGAGAGAAGGCAATTTACACTGTCGAGAGGTGGTCGTCGATTGCGGGTCTTGAATTGGAAAACATCTTTGTTCTTGATTATCAGGTGATCGAAAACATTGAAATAGGCACTGGCCGCATCTCCTTCGATACCTCTGAGGATATCGAGAGGCTTATGGGGATTCAATTCTTTCCGCAGGGCTGAAATATGTTGAGCAGCACTCTCGAGGACATCAGAGTCGACCTGGTGTCGGTGATCACGTAATGCCCTGAGAAGAACCGTGCGACTATTGGTCAATTTGCCGGCCAAGAGAGCAAAGGAAATTGCCGAGGATGACTGTTCATCATCTGCCCGGCGATATTGCTCCCGGCGCAACAAGACGTTGCCGGATACCGCGCCCTGGATACGGGCCAAAAATCGACCGTTTTCGCTCATGTAACTAATGCCTATCTTTTTTTGGGCACAAGCTCCCAGTAGATATGGACTACAACTTATTCGGCCAAAACAGATGATACCTTCCAGGGTGTGCATTGGCAGTCGCATTCGTGTCTTTCTCTCTACTCTGATCGCTACCGTCTCGCCATCCTTGTAGAGGTAGGCGCCCTGAGTCGTCACAAAGAGAGTGTTGAGCAGTCTTCTCATTTCTTGCTCATGATGGTTTTCAGGTATCCACGTGCCGATTTTTGGCGGCCAACAGAGCGAGGCAGGCAAATATCCAGAAATGAACATCGCTCGCATCGCTTGGTGAACAGGGCAACCGGTGTTTTTCGAGCGCCGACAAAAGTATGCAGATATCGAGTCGCTGCTTCTGTTTCATCTCGCAACGAAAGATCAAAGATTACATTTTGACGGCGACGCTGACGTCCATAGAAAAGTGCTCCAGCCGGAATATCAATCTCCAGCATCTCTTCCAGGCAAAGTGCCTGGGCGCAAAGCTGAACCCGATCCCAGTTTTCCTGCTTGGCTTTTCCCCGCTTGTATTCCACCGGAAACGGCAGCCACTTCACCACAGTATTGCGATAATTTGTTACTTTATGGTATTCCACCTCATCTGCCTGACCGATCAAGCCCAGCCTCAGAGAGCGTAAGGGAACGCCGAATTCAAGTCGGATGTTACCGCGTGATTCTGAGTCTGCATGATGCGCCCGGTCATGCATGATTCGCCCCTCCGCCGTGAAACGGTTTTCATGCCACATTCGTTCGATATGGATCAACGCACATTGTCGCTCACAATACAGAATGTGCTGCAAGGCGGATATGGGGAGAAGATCTTCTTCGTCATACATGCGGTCATTCCTCTTTTGACAGGATGAAAAATGACGCTGGGCCAACTCATGACGTATAAAGAACTGCAAACCGACGGATTCAATAGTCGATATGTCTTTAGATCATTTCAATCAGTTCCACTCCATGTGGCAGAGCACCTCGATTGACGTGGACCTGATAATCGCCGAAGTCGCGTGGTGGTTTCGACGCATCTTTCCGCTCAATGGTAACCGTTTCGAACAATCGGTGCGCTGGAGCATTCCCCAGTTCAGATTCATGTTTGAACACGAACAATTTCCGGGAAGCCATTTCCCCGCGGGCAGCAGACCGATCATGGTCGAACATGTTCTGTAGTGCATTCCAGAAAAGTTCGAGGTCGGTTTCGCGGAAGCCGGTCTGCCTGGCGAACGGGGCCGAGATAAAACCATGCAGACGGTACAGTCCATAGGGGATATACATTTTGCGTCCCATCGTCCGGTTGTCACCGCTTTGGGCATCTGCTTCCTTCTGGGTCTCGACAGCCATTCGGGTAATACTGGCCTCCAGGGAGACGATCGGATCCAGACTCTGGGAAAAGGTCAATTGAACCGGGCCACGCACCTGGCCGCAGTTGTGTTCCTTGGTCGACATCACCGCGCCAAATGTACGCACATCATAAAAATTCCGGCACATCCACTCCCGGGCCTTGCTGATTTTCTGGGCGGGGTCTTTCTCCTCGCCCACCGCCTCGTAGGCGGGCTTGCGACGATTGGTCAAAATCGCCTTCTCCTGGACGTAGATATTAAACGTAGGCTCACCTTTTTTCACCAACTCCACATAATTGCGCACCTTGCGCTTGACGCACACATCGGTGACAATGCCGTGCCCGGTTTCGGGATCAATCCGGGGCAGATTGCCCGCATCGGGATCGCCGTTGGGATTGCCGTTCTTCACATCAAACAGCAGAACAAATTCATGGCGGCTCTTAATGGCTTCACTCATTGATCTTCTCCTTTGATATCGTCAGATTCCTTTTTTCTCCAAAGTGCATTTTTCTGTTGATAGTAAGCGATGGCGAACATTCCTTGTTCCTCCAGACTGAGGTGGCTGGGAAACTCCGTGATGTCCTCCATAATCTCGGCAATACGGCGATCGGAAAGATGGCCATACTCCGCCTTTTCGATATGGTGCTGGCTTAGCTTCAGGAGCCGGGGGAAAACGGTGGCCGGTGTGGCCGACGCCGCGCCGAAGAAACGATCCTTGATGGTGGCGTTTACCTTGCCGAGGGCGTCCAGCTGGGCCTTCTCAAGCACGGCGAAGAGCCTGCCCAGCAGATAGGCCGTCTCCTTTTTCTTGGGATCTAGGGACATCGGAACCTCCTTGCTAAAATTACGCCGCAACACGGCTTTCAAAACTGAAGCTTTCAAATAATTGATATCTCTGTCCGCCCGGATGCGGCCCATGATGCCTTGATACAGGTTCTGTGGATACGCGCCGCCCGTCAGGATAGCGCGCATCAGCGCTCCAGCCAGAAGTGGGGAAATATCCTTTGTTTCCCGGGCGGTTTCCTTGAGAAGATGCCAGACGCCGGGGAACTCGATCTCCTTCTCGGAGCGGCGTCCAGGGCTGTGCTCCATGTGGATATCCATGAAATGTTGCTGCAGCTTGTCAAACATATCGCCAACAGTGGCCACGTGCCAGAACCGAACGGCCAGGCGGGCCTTGTTGACCGATAAACCGAGAATATAGAAACGGATATGTGAATCTTTTTCGATTTCTGATGGCTTTCTTCCTGCCCGCACCGCCTCGAGAAATTTACGAACTTTCACCGCCTCCGAGCCGTCATCAATGGGATTCAACAACTGGCCCATATACGTTTCGATGACGGATTTCCGCTCGGTCCAGAACACGGTGGTGGCGTCGCCGATGTGCAGGCGCTGATTACGAGTGCGCAAGAGATATTTCAGGGCCGTGGCACTCTTGAATTCCGCCTCGACACTGATGGGCGCGTTCTCGCCCCGTTTCTTGCCGTAGGATTCATAGGCTTTTTCATTGAACGATACAAGAGAGGCTCCGGCGCCGAACCTGAACTGGGCATACTGCGGTTGAATGGGCAGTTTCCGGCCATCGACAAAGCTATAGTTTTCAGAGTATGATGCGTTGGCGATGTACCTGACCCACAGATCCCGGACTTCCGGCCGCTCATGAATGAAGCGGTTGTCGCCGTGCAATCTGAAGGCAACCCATTTTCCTTGCAGTCCGGAAATTTCGTTCCATCCTTCCAGATTGACTGAGTCTTCCGGGCGCCACCCCTCCAGAAATTTCATCACGGCGGCGGCGCCCTCATCACTCGAATCGCGGCACACCTCGTTAACCAGATCTTTGAAATGTAGGTGGTGGACATCCTTCTTGGACGATCCGGACATCCCGAAGATATAGTCTGCCTTGTCGACCATGAAGTTGGGCACCCTGGCGGCGTCGCTGGTACGCACGTTGACCTTGTTCGAATAAGGCACCACCGACGGATAATAATCGTAGGCCGTTGCAGAAATCTTAATCCTCAAATCCTCGGGCTGGCCCGTGATTCGGCCATCCCGGTCGATAGTGATGACAAAGCCGATATCCTCCTCACTAAAACCGAACGGGGGAACGGACCGGGCTTCATCCAGCCTGTCATACAGGGAGATCAAGGACTGGAAAATCATGAGACCACCTCTTGACGGCAATCCAGGATGCCGTTGCGCAACATGGCCCGAAAGAACCGGGGGGTCATGTCATCAGCGAAATCAATGTCATGGAGCATGAATCCCAATGAAAGCTGCCCCTTTAGGTCAGACACGGGGATATGCTCACAGCATTCGAAATGGACGGGAAACTCGCGACAGCCGAAATAAGGCCGATGGAAACACTGCCCTCGTTTGAGGCGTCGCTCGAAGATGGCCAGATGCTTGCCCGGATCGGAATCGTCCTGGCCGGTCAATTCAAAGTGGGCTTCGATGACATAGTCGACGTCCCTCAGCACCAGCGATGCCCTCTGCTGCCGGTCATCCTCGATGCCCTGGCTGATGAACTGGTCGCCATCCCGCATGGCCTTGGCCGAAACGGCGATCTTGTTCGACACCTCGTTACGGCGGATGTTCTCGAACCGGATCGGCTTCAGCACATGAATGCGGTCGATCACCCAGCGGATCCCCGGTTTCCAGTAGATGGCCTCCAGGATCCCGCGCGCCGCGGAAGGGGTCATCACATCGTACGAGACGCGCTCTACCTTCATTTCCGGCCGCGTAAACAACGCGTATTCACCCCAAACTCTTACTGTCACCCCATAACTCATCCTTCTTCCTCCTTCATCCAAAAAATGCGGTTCCTTCAGGCGGTTTGCATCTCAATCCCGTCGATTTCGAATACAGCTCCGGTGAGCGCAATACCAGTATGCCTTCGATGGGCTGCTCCAGCCATGCCCCGATTTCGTCCAGCTGGTAAGGGTAGAGCTGTACCGTATACTGTTGCAGCTGTCTCAATATCCTCCCGTGGTACTGCACGGCAGACAATTGTCTGACGAGGTCGGCCGCTTTTTTAGTGACTGCCACGACGATTGGCACAGTGGCCGTTTTGATCATTCGGAATTCAGCAAGTTCCCTGAACTGGATCTCGCCGATTATTGCCCTGTTATTCAAACACAGACCCAGAGTATCTGTCTGGTCCATTCGGTGCTGATTTTTCCAGAAGTAATCGGAAAAAAAGGTGGAGACACACTGCGGTGATGTAAGATCTCCGTTATGCAATTCAAACAGTTTCTGGGCCGACTGGGCTGCCTGGCGGATAAAGGATGGGCCATCCGCTGTCGGCAAAGAGAAAACATAGACCGGGCATGCATCCCGGCTGAATCCATTGCGGTTGCATCGCCCAGCGGCCTGGGCGATGCTGTCGATTCCGCTGACGGCTCGATATACACAGGAAAAATCGACATCTACGCCCGCCTCGATCAGCTGGGTGCTTACCACGCGGCACGGACGTCCATCCCGCAGCCGCTGCCGGATGCGGGACAACATTCGGGAGCGGTGTGCGGGATACATCAGGGCACTCAAGTGAAAATGACCGCCGGATCGAGGCAGGAGGTTGAATATGTCCAGGGCCTGCTGCCGGGTGTTCACGATGCACAGGACCTGCTTCTCCTCCAAAAGTCTGTCGGCCAGCTCGTTCTCGGAGATCGATCCCACGTAGGTCTCTGCCGTGCGCTTCAGCTGAGTGAACAGGGCGGGAACATCCTTCACGATTTCACGGACGCCCTTCAATCCGGGGGGGAAGGCATCCGAGTAGCGGATGGCCGGCTGGGTGGCCGTGCAAAGTACCGATGTCACCCCGTAGTTGAGAGACAGTTCCCGGATGACTTCCAGGCAGGGGCGCAGCCTGTCAACCGGAATGGCCTGAACCTCGTCGAATATGATCACGCTGTCGGCCACATTGTGCAGCTTGCGGCAACGGGACGGTCTGTTGGAATAGAAGGAATCGAAGAACTGGACATTGGTGGTCACAACCACCGGCGCGTCCCAGTTTTCGATGGCCAGCCGGGTGAGCCAGTCCGCCTCATCCGGGACAAAATTGCAGTGATGCTCCAACACTGCCTCTTCACCCAGCATCTGGCGGAAGACAGCGGCGTTCTGCTCGATGATGCTGGTGAACGGGATGATATAGATGATCCGGCGTTTGTTGAATGCGCGGGCATGTTCCAGGGCGAATGCCAGCGACGCCAGCGTCTTTCCGCCGCCGGTGGGCACGGTGAGGGAGAACAAGCCCGGCTCCTCTCCGGCGGCTGCGAGACAGTCGGCCAACACCTGCTCGCGACACCGGTTGACTGTCGACGAGCCTCGTGCCAGCTTGCGCAGCACATTGAAGCGCTCCCAGAAGGATGGGATCAGCTCGGTCAACGCAGCATATTTATGACGGTGGTCGGATCGTTCAGGATCCAGTGCGGCTTCCGTATCCAGGTAATCTGCATCCACCAAACACGAAAACAGCATACGCACAAAGAACTGCAACTGGAAACCGAACAAACGGGGATCTGGTACGCTGAATGGGATAGTTGATGGCAGGTCGGGATCTGCTGGAGGCCACTCAATGCCCGATGTCTCTCTGTGAAGTTTTTCCCTTAGTCCTGGGTTATCGTGCCAATTGGGGATGCCGCCATGATGACCAGCAATGCAGTAAGCAAAAAGTTTCCCTGCCTCCGGAGAGATTTCAAAGAGTTTTCGGGCGCCATGGATGGCATGCTCCACGCGATCGCTGGTGTAGTATGATGAAAAATCATCGGCGACCCCGTTCGCGTGTCGCAGATACGCCTGCCAGGGAAGAGTTGCCTTGCCGATGTCATGGTACTGGCCGAGTATTCTCGCAAATTCACTGCCTGAGAAAGGTCTGGCGAACTCGCTGGCCAGGCGAGCAACGTTCTCCAGATGATCCGCGAGGGTCTGCCATGCAGCCGTGGGTTGCCCCGGCAAACTGTGGGCATAAAAGGGATGCGGCACTGGTATTTACCTCCCAGGAATTCCGACTGGTCGGCTAACACATGCACCGTGGTGATTATTCTGCGTCTTGCCCCAACAACGTAGCAGGAAGTGCAATCGATAATGGTGCTTTCAGTTACAGTCACATTATATCCACTGCTCTCATTTCAATCAATATAAGAATATGCTTGAATCAATGCGATTGGGAAATTTTGTGACGGAGATTACTTCACGAAGTTCCAGCCTATTGGGATTGTTTCATGGAATACTCGGCAGGATTTCTAATGGGATGGGCAGAATTTCCAAGCTGCTAATGAGATTGTAGTCAAATTCGAATTAATTCACGTGAATGAAGAATCTGTTAGTTGCCGACCACTGATTCCGTTTCAAATCGACCAGTGATTCCGGAGTAACCGACCGCTGATTCCGGTGGGAATCCCATCATGTTGGGTTGGATAATCGGCCGGAGAGGTCGGCCGTACCTCGTTCAATAGGATCAACCATCTGATTCTAAACATCTGCGGAGTTGGCTTTCTGCCAGAGGACCTCCCGTCTGGAGATCCGTTCGGCACATTGGCCGTGGTCTGATGTGGGCGCGATGGACGGGGATACATCCTCGCTCTTCAGCCAGGGGCGGCGGTGGGGCTCCTGCCCGCCGGCGATCAGCTGGCCGCCAAGGATCACCAGCCATAAGATAACCCGTGCCATCAGGCTTTTCACTGGCATGTCCCGCCGATCCTTTTTTAAGATGAGATACGGTCATCCTTGTTGTCCGGCCGGCCGGTTTGATTTCCACCTGGTCATTTGACCCCGGCCTTATGGCCCATGTTCCCGCCCAAACAGTTTCCCCGTGATCACAGGTGACCCATTCGGGGCGCCTGCTGCCCAATCCCGGTGCCTCTTTTCATTTAGCCTCCATATGTTCATTCGGGAATTGTTCCCAGTATACAAATTTTCATGTAACTTGTGAACGCACGATTCATTTGCCATGATCATGCCTTGTCGCTGAACAGGCCAATGCACCGAACGACGATCATCGCCAGGTAGCCCTGTGACACACTCCCCACTCATCCTTTTTTGCGTTGCGGTCGTCGCGGCGTGGCGTGATATATCCTCACACGACGGCGCTACGACGCGACGAGGAGGAACAGAAGTTGATGTAAATACTTTGAAAATAAATGGTTCAAGAGCCCGGCTGCAGCTGGGGACAATCTGCTGACGGAGAGAGTTTCAAAACATTGCCCGCACCCACGGCCGACGCCCGCGTCGTTCCCGCCAATGCCGGCAGGAAGCCTTCCGCTGGGCAGGCACTCGCCTGAGGCCGTCTGAGCCGCGGGCGGGCCCGGAGTAGATCTGGGGCGGTGCTCCCCACTGAAATATATGGAATTCTCACATACAACATAGACGTCAATTGGCGACAAGGGTAAGGTCAGGATGACAACGTAACAGCGAACCACCCGCGGGGCTGTGATAACGCAAAAGTGACCCACCCCGATTTCCCGGCACAGATTGAGATCACCCGGTTCCGGGGACAACGGACCCCGCCGCTGGCGGAGCAAGACGCCCGCCACCGCGGCGCGCCCCGCCGGCCCGGCCGAGCATAAACGGCCGCCGCCCCCGTCCCGC
>JAFGRP010000232.1 GCA_016935075.1 Deltaproteobacteria bacterium
GAAATTTAGCGTTTTGCAAGTTTTGGGGGTCAGGTCTTGAATTGAGCGAAGCGGCAATCTGGGGTTGGGGCCCCTCAATTTAGCGTTATCCAAAAAATAGGGGCTCTGTCCCGATTTATCTGTATTATGTCCCCAGATTTCCCCACCCAGATTTCCCAGATTTCCCAGATTTCACACAATCAAGTCGTCGGCAATCTGTAATATGAATGCCCATCACGAATGTTCGGAAAGGAAAGGCTTCATGGAAAATCCGCTGACCGGCTATCCGGTGGTCATTGAAATCCCCGTGGCATGGGGGGATATGGACTCTTTTCAGCATGTCAACAATGTCGTCTATTTCCGGTGGTTCGAAAGTGCCCGCGTCGAATACCTGTACAGGCTGGGAACCATCGGTATGAAAAACGAAACGGGGGTTGGGCCAATACTGGCCTCCTTATCGTGCAAATTTAAAATGCCTCTCCGGTACCCGGACAGGGTTCTGGCCGGGGTCCGGGTCACGAACATCAGAGAAGACCGCTTCACGATGGATCACATGGTTTTCAGCACAAAGCACCAAAAGGCGGCCGCCCAGGGGGACGGGGTGATCGTGATGTTCGATTACCGGAGTAACAGGAAGGTAACGGTGTCAGACGAGCTCAGCCGGCGGATAATGACTCTCGATGGCCGCAAGTGACCGGCCTTCCTTTGTATCTCGATTTGAAAAAAAGGAATTCCGGGGTAGAATAGTCATCATGTATGTTAAGGTCATCATCATACTGGCCGCGGCAGTGGTTTTGCTGCTGATTTTCTGGAGCCTGTCCCAGGGGCGCTATGGAAAGCTTCGGCCCAGCAGGGAAGCGACCGCGGCATTCGAAAACTACAGGGTGGATCCCGAGAAGGTGTACTACACCAGCGGGGCCGATGCCTGCCCCAACGCCATCATCGGCATCGACAAATCGCGAACGCTGGAGTCGGACCTGTGGACGAAGAGGAATCTGACCGTCGAGGAGATGAGGTATTTCGTCGGAAACATGCGCTCAGGGGCGGTGGATCAGTTTCTGCAGGGATTCGACATCCTGGACAACCGCGGCGCCAAGATCGGGGAGTGGTTCTCTCTGCCCGGCATCAGCATTACCGTCTGGATCAAGGGGGTGGACCGGGTCTCCATCTCCACCCCACCGCTTGATCTGTACCATGACCGGTCGGCCCGGTAGCGCGGCCGGTCCGCGCGGCCGGATCGAACAGCCAAAATCACAGCGGGCCTGGGAGCCTCCTTCCAGGTGCGGTGACCTCAGTACGCGAACAGGAGATCACGCAACTCTTCGAACGGTTGTTCCTTGAGATTCGGCATAACTTGAAAGATCCATTGTCACGCCTTGACGAAGCAGCAGTCCGAATCTCTTTTCTATCTGAGGAGATGCAGCGTGTCGGTGAGACGGCCGGCCTGTTGTGATGCTGCCGGTGACCGCTTTTAAGAAAACATGCCGGATGAAGGAAATGGGACCCCATCCTTAAAGTATTTTACACCGCTGCGAAGATGCCCCTGCCGGACTCGACCGGACAGTGTCAATCCATATGCTGCAGAGTCATGCCGGAGGGCGGCTTTCCCAGAAGGACCATGGCGAAATGCTCATATTTTTCGCCCGTCATCGGGTTCATATCATGCCAGCGAGCCAGAAACTCACGTTCGCGCAGCCAGGTTCGACGGATCGAGGCGGGGTCTTCAAACAGCAAGACATCCTTGTTGAGGCCGATGACAATCGCATAGTGGCCGTCGTCCCAGTCCCGGCGCCAGTCGTCGATGGTCATGTATCGATCTGCCCAGGCCTGCAATAACACGATCACGGGTGTCCCGTCATCCACATACTGCCTGACCTGTTTGAGGGACCACTGCATGCCGGCTTTCACCTGGAATCCGTAGCTTTCGGCGGCTTGAATCATGGCCTGGGGCGGGGTGCCCTGTTGCGATGTCCCCAGTGCCTTCATCAGCGCATCGCCACGAACATCGACACCATAGTAGTGCATCACCGTCTCAAGCGCCTGTGCGCCGCAGTCGTAATCATATTTCTGCCGCCCGACATGCAGATCGATCAGGGACGGCTGTTTTGATTCCTCCAGGGACTGCACGGTCTGCAACAGGGACTCGGCAAACGCACGCCGCAAACGGCTGATCTGCATGACATCCGGCGTGCCGTCTTTGTTTTGAAACAGGTGTTGATTGGTTTCCTGAATGAAAGCGGGTGCCCGTGCACCGGCCCGCTTCAGCGCGTTTATCGAATGCGCTGCGCACACATGGCCGTGGACCCGGTAATACTCGGATGCATTCACGGTGACCAGAACATCGGGCAGACGCTTGCGAAGCTCGGCCGCATATGTTTCGACGATCACCTCCGGACAGTAATAGAGCGGCTTTTCATCGCTTTCCGTTTGCTGAAAATTCATCAGATCGATTTGATTGTCGGCCACGCCGTGGGCGGTCACCGTAGAATGGCCGTCGAAGAGCAGACCCGCACCGGCGGAAATATTTTCCTCAATCCTCCGGTGAAAAGGTTTGAGATATTTTTCAGACCAATGCGTCCTCATGGATGGGGAGGGCTCGCAGCCCTTTCGGTAAACCGGGCGTTCGTATATGTCCTTGACCGGAACACTCTTCTCAATGTCGGCCGGATCACGGTTGGATTCGAGCAGGATGCTGCAATAGGGGAAGACGAGCTGCCGATTCTGCAGTATATCGCGGAAATCGTACAGCCACTGGGTGTACCAATCGACATTTTTAAGCAGCGCGGGAAATTCCCCGGAAAGATCTTCCGGTGAAATCTCCTTCGGTATGGCTACGCCGCTGTGCGGTATGACAACCAGAATATCCGAACCGGTCATGGCGCCAATGTCCTGAGCAAAGAATAAAGCCGGATGCCTGTCCGTTTTAGTCCCGGCCGCATTGTTCCGGTGCCCCGGAGCCTGCCCCATTTCCAGGCAGCCGAGCAGATGAAAATCAAAACGGAATTTCGGGTCACCCAAATTCTCCGCTACAGATGGTAGCAAGTTCGGGGGTCAGGTCTTGAATTGAGCGAAGCGGCAATCTGGAGTTGGGGCCCCTCAATCAGCGTTTTGCGAGTCCAAGTGCCGGGGATCAGGTTTCAAAATTTGACTTTTGTATTAGCAAGAGCGCTTTCGCATTACATCGTTCATGGGGCAAGAAGATAACCCATCTTGACAGATTGAAGCCGTTGAATTAATCCTCATATGTTCTGAATGCTTATAGAACACGTAGAGATAATCCGGGAATATCGATAAAATCTTTCCCCTTATAGGTGAGTAAGGTTAAACCGTACTGTATCGTCTGGCTGGCAAGCCACAAATCCTGCACCCGGTGTCTGTGCTGGAGTCCCGATGCCTTCAACTGGGCAGCCAGGCTGCCGAAGATTTCTCCGGTGGTTTCATCGATGTGCAGAACAGGTTTTCGTTTCAGTCGATGGAGGGCCGCCTGACGCTTCTGGCGGATGTTCGGGTCGGGCGTGTTCTCGGCACCGAATTTCAACTCGGCAATGGTGACGGGCGAAATATAAACGGCCTCTATGCCGGCGAATAGCGCAACGTCCGCCGGGGCCAAGGCGCCCCGCTCAACGGCCACCCAGATACAGGTATCGATCAGGAAGCCCAAGGATCACGCACCTCGGTGAGATCGGCCGCAGCGCCTTCAAGGCTGTCTTTCATCCATGTCGCACCCGCATCCTCCGGCAAGGTTCGGTAAAGATCCGACATGGCTTCGAGAGCCGTCATGGTTGCCGGCCCCGGGATGATCCTGGCGACCTGATGGTTATTGCGGACGATGATCAATTCTTCCCCCTTGAATTCGACGAGATTCATCATCTGCTTGAATTTTCGCGCCAGTTCGGTGGCAGTAATCTGAAGCATAACGGACCTCATCCTTGATAATTTGATAACATCATATAATCAAATAACGGCTCTGTCAAGTGCAAGTTCGGGGGTCAGGTCTTGAAATTTAGCGTTTTGCAAGTTATTGGGGTCAGGTCTCAAATCTTAGCGTTTTTCAAGTTTCGGGGGATCAAGCCTCAATTCAGCGAAGCGTCAATATGAGGTTTGGCCCCTCTCGTTTAGCTTTTTCCCCTTGTTGAAGGAACCATTGTGGACTAACCAGCAGAGGTTTGTGGAACTTAGGCAGCTGATTGTAAAAAGGGGGGACAGCTCCCTATTTTTCAGTCCACTCGGATTTCGGGGACGTTCCCTGTTAAATTAATCGGGAGCTGTCCCCCCTTTTTCCCTAAGGCGTCCTTCAAGATCACAAAATTATTCTGACGGTAATAGACCCTCTGATCGGCTTCGAGCAACGAACTTAGCTTCACATCGTAATCCTGGCGAGTCAAGGCATCGATGACGGCCAGGATCCGCACCGCCTTCTCAGGGGGCACATCGGTCTTCACGCCTTTCTTAATCAGGAATTCGATATCATAGGCATCGCGAATTTCCTTCCTTTGCAGGAGGGCTTCGATCTTCGACGCCATCATCTCCGGAAGCGGAACGATCCTGAGATAAACCTGCGCCGTTGAGAAACGACTGTATGCGATGGCCCGGTCGGTCCTGGCAATCTTCGCCCCTTTGCGCATTTCCAGCTTCAGACTGCGGGGATAATCCGCTGACTTGAGTTCAATGACGAGCCTATGAAATTTTTCAGCCGCATCCCGTATCTCATAAAAAAGGCCGAGGTATTTCTGAAGCTCCGAAAACCAGACTGCCTCCGGTTGCAGAATACGTGGGCCGAAGCCCTCGTAATACCGAACAGGTCGGCAACATCTTCCGTCGAAAAGAATAGCTTTCCTCTTAGTGATCGCCACCCATCGATGTTCATATCAGGGATACATCCTTAATATTTATGATTAGAATATATTCCTGCTATAGACTTGTCAACAAAAAAGATCAAAATCGGTCCGCCTACCGAGGAATAACCAGGGCAGGAAAAAACGGGGCAACTCCAAAGGAAAAGCCGGGACGACTCCCTATTTTCTCTTTTCGGAAAATGGGGAGTTGTCCCGGCTTTTCTGGGCATTGAGTTGTACCGGCTTTTCCAGATCACGGGCAGGAACAAAATAATCTGAGAAAAGAATCGGGAGCTGTCCCCCCTTTTCCATCTTTCCGATCAAGATCCATCAGTCTCCCACGGGGTGTGGGGCATGAATCTCGACTCGGTTCTCATCCGACCACAGCCCCCTGGCGGACGGAAAGTCGATGCCCTGCTTTTCTTCGTTGGCAAGATTCTTCTGGGGATCCTATTGAAATTCCATAATCAATCATTCATTTATTGTGTATATTTGCAAAGGTATTTCTGTGCATGAGCAGTTCGGCGGTCATCAGGAGTCGCGGGGAGTTCCAGGGTCAGGTCTTGCAAATTACCATTTCGTGCGATCTTAGAACAAAACGCTGATTTTAAAGATCTGCAAGGTTGCGATAGCCCCGTGGTCGCGTATTATTAAGGTATCTGTCCCTCGTTTCTTTATTCCACAAAGACGGCTGGAGACACATGAAACCGCTTGCTTAAGGCTTTGATCTGACGAAGGTTAAGCTTACGCTTGCCGGCCAGGACTTCCGATACCACGCCCTGCGTCCCTACGTCAGTCAAATCGGACTGCTTGAGCCCGTGCATGGCCATCAGCTCCTGAAGCGCCCGAAGAGGATTCCCTTCTATATCCGGAAGATTCTGTGTTTCGTAGGCCTCGACGAGGCTTCCCAACGTCTCCATCAGCGAGGCCAGTGGATGAGATTCGTCGTTTCCGACCTGGTCTGTGAGCTCGTCAAGAAGATGAACCATTTCATTATATTCCTCCTCGGTATGCGGCACTTTAAAAATATGCCGGACGATAGGCCATACCTTGACCAGTTCTTCAATCTGATGGGGCGCCATATTACTCCCTCCAATCTCCGCGATCATATTCGGCATGGGTGAGGACATGACGAATGTAAATCCGCCGTCTGTTGTAATGAATTGCGGCAATGATTCTGGCCTTGTTGCCTCCAATATTAAAAACGGTCAGCCTGCCCACTTGGTCGGCACTTGGAAATGTCTGCCTCAACTCAACAAATGTACTGAAATCGGTGCGCTTTACGATTCTGTACCATGACGTGAGAGCACTCGCACAATCCTGATGTCTGAAGGTAAATTCGAGCAGCCTTTTTTTCGTGATCACATGCATAGATCATATCTCAAATTGAGATTAATGCAAGCGCTTTCTTACGTGGCGTGACAATTAGCCCATCTTCCTTATCCAGCAAAGCACATGGTCAATATGCAAACTTGCAAAACGCTAAATTTTCAGACCTGACCCCCTAAACTTGCAAAACGCTAAATTTCAAGACCTGACCCCCAAGACTTGCCTGACCCCCAAGACTTGCACAGAGTCATAGTGCTGACCCGTGTGGATCAAGATCGAGTTGATCTCCGGCCGGGCGCCGGCACATCCACGATTTCCGTGGCCCCGGTCTTCAGGTTTTGGAGGACTTGCTTCATGCGCAGCTATGTCTCAAGTTGCTTCAACAATTCCGGCAGGCTGATGACCCATGTCCCATCGGAAAGTTTATAGGTTGCCTTCGTACGGCACACGACATACTTCCTCTTGACGCGTCCCTCCTCCGCTTCGGCCAAAGCCCGCAGACCAGCCGCGTCCGCGATGTCGGGACGCTCTTTCCATTTACACTCGATGGCCATGACCGCGCCCCCGGCCTGCTGGATGACGAGATCGACTTCCGGACCGCTGGCGGTGCGCCAATAATTGATGGGTGTCGATCCTCCTTGCGACGCCATATGCCTGACGATCTGCCCGAAAACATGGGTCTCCCAGAAAGCGCCGGCCAGAGAAGAGGCGACCAATTCTGCCTCGGATCGAAACCCGGAAAGGAAAGCCATGAGCCCCGTGTCCGTAAAAACCAGCTTCGGCGCTTTGATCAGACGCTTGGTCCGGTTTCCGTAATGCGGTTCTATCAGGATGATCACCGCCGAGGTCTGCAAAAGGCCCAGCCATTTGCGGGCGGTGTTTGGCGCAATGCCCGTATCCCTGGCAAGATCGGAATAGTTGAGAACCTGCGA
>JAFGRP010000233.1 GCA_016935075.1 Deltaproteobacteria bacterium
CCGGCCGTCGCGGATCCCCTCGATGTAGAGGATGATCGCCTTCGTCTGGCCGTCTTCACCGAGGTATTCCAGGGCGTCGATCACATCGATGTTGGCCTCGTTCCCGCAACTGATCGCCTTGCTGAAACGGATCCCCCGCTCGCGGAGGTAGGAAAGGGTTTGCGTGATGTAGGTGCCGCTCTGGGAGGCCATTCCCAGCAGGCCCGGCCGTCTCTCCAGCGCGGAGACGGTCAGGTTGAGGGAGATGGCGGTGTTCACGATCCCCATGCAGTTGGGGCCGAGGAAACGGATGCCGTAGGCCGCGGCGATCTCCTGGAGACGCTCCTCAAGCGCCCTTCCCTTCTCGCCGGTCTCCTTAAAGCCGGCGCTGATGATGATCGCCCGTTTCGTTCCGATCTTTGCGAACGCTTCGAGGAGCGGGACGACATGGACAGTCGGGACGACCAGCAGGGCGAGATCCGGGACCTCGGGAAGGTCGAGCGGAGAGGCATAAGCCGGGTGCCCCAGGACGACCTTTTCGGTGGGATGGACGGGGAAGAATTTTCCTCCGTAGCCGTCCTTGATGATGGAGAGGGCCTGCAGCGTCCCCATTTTCGCCGGATTGTTGCTTGCGCCGGCGACGGCGATGGACTTCGGGTGCAGCAGCAGGTGCAGCGGATTTTCCGGCATTGTTTCTCTCCCTCCCTGGTCGGATCATCATGAGCATGAACGGCAGCGGGGGCAATATAGGGAAACGGACATCCCCTGTCAAGCCATAATCCGGGCCATAATCCGGACTGGCCTCAAATCACAAACCGCCTGCGTGCCCGGCTTTCCGGTTGACAGGCGGCATGCGAGGGGCTTCTTGTTTTTCGTAATATCAACTTTATCCGGATATGACGCGTTTATATAGATCCGGGAAAAACCATCCGCGGCAGCGCCAGGGTCAATTGGGGCAGGTAGGTGATAATTAACAGGGCAAGCATACTGATGATTACAAACGGCCAGACGCTCCGGTAGATCTGTGCCAGCGGAGAACCGGTGACCATGGGAGCCACGAACAGGTTCAACCCGAAAGGAGGGGTAAACATGCCGATGGCCAGGTTGATGGTCATGATGACTCCCATGTGGGTGGCGCTGATACCCAGATTTTGCCCCACGTAGAAAAAAATGGGGCCGAGGATGACGATCAGCGAGTTGGGATCCATGAACATTCCGGCGATGAGCAAAATGACGTTGACCATCATCAAAAACATGGCCGGTGAAGCCAGCTCTGTTGCAAACGAGGCCATGGCCTGCGGCAGTTGACCTACCGTCAGCAGCCAGCCAAAGATGGATGCGTTGGCAATCATGATCATGACCACGGCGGTGGTGACGACCGAACTTCGGCAGATTTGATAGAATTTCAACCACGTAATCTGTCGGTACACCACGATACCCACAAAAAGGGCGTAAATAGCTGAAAGTGCAGCCGCTTCGGTGGGGGTAACAATACCCGCATAAATCCCGCCGAGGATGATGACCGGCACGCCTAAAGCCCAGGACGCCTCCTTGGTGGCATTCATCAACCCCATCGGCTTTGCACCTCCGCTTGTCCCGCGGATATTGTGCTTTTTCCCGTACCACATGCAATAAAAGCAAGTAAAAAGGCCGTAGATGATGCCCGGAACAATTCCGCCCACAAACAACGCGCCGGTCGAAGCGCCGGTGGCTGCAGCATACAACATCATGGCGATACTGGGCGGAATGATAATCGCCACCGAACCGCTGCTGGCGATCAACCCCGAAATGAATGCCCGGTCGTAACCTTCCTTGACCAGTTGGGGCGTCATCAGTCGCCCCACGGCAACCACCGTGGCCGGTGCTGCGCCGGATAAGGCGCCGAAGGCCATGCAGGCCACTTCGGTGGCTACCGCAAGCCCGCCGTACATCCCCCGCACCAGTGACCGCGCCCAGTTGACAATGCGTTCGGAAAGCCCGCCGATCTCCATGATATTGGCTGCAAAAATATAAAATGGCACCGCCATGACGGCAAACTTGTCGATGCCAGCAAAAAGTCTCGTAACAGCCAGGGTGTTGGGTATTTCGCCTCCCGTCAGTATAATTGCCGCAAAGGACGATATGCCGATAACCACGAAAATCGGTGCGCCCAGGATCAGCAGAACGACAAACAGAATCAGCATAAAGGTCATCATATTCCTTTACCCTCTTCCCCGGTCACCCCACGGAATGTGCAATAGATTCGTTCGATGAGGCGAATCGTCATCAGGCCAAACCCGACGGGAATGGCCAGGTAAGGAATGGACATCGGCATTTGCATGGAGGAACTGACCTGGCCCGTTTGCTGCAGGAACCCGATCTGGTCAATCCCCCAGACAACGGCGATCAAACAAAAAACGGCACTGGTGATCAACAAACCGATCTCGTAAATCCGGCGCAACGTTTTACTCTCTACGCTATCAACGACAAGGCGCATGGCCACGTGTGCTTTGTCACGCACGCAGATGGATGCGCCGATAAAGGTCAACCAGATCATGCCGTAACGAATAAATTCTTCCGCCCATGAAAAACCGGCCTGAAAAAAATACCTTAAGATGACGTTGATAAACAGGACCCCCGTTGTAGCAATTAAAAAAAACACCGCTGTAACGTTTTCAATATGTCCCAGGTACCTGCTCGCCTTGCCCACGATGTCTCTCCAACGTAAAAATGGTATATCCCGGGCGCTTGGGCGCCCGGGATGTACGGACTTATTTACTGGCTTGCTCGACGGCCTTCAACAGATCGGCAACCACCTGGTCTCCAAACTTATCCCGCATCATCTTGTAGCAGGGTTCGGCAGCAGCCTTCAAACGCGCCCGCTCATTCGCCGGCATGATGAAAATCTTCATCTTGCCTTGGATGATCTTGATGGATTCCTGGTCCTGCTTGACCATCGCCTGGCGGTCGGCGGCAATGTCTTTAATTGCTGCGTCGTCGATGATCTTTTTCTGATCCGCTGTCAGTTTGTCGTACCAGTTCTTATTGATCATGTAGGTCAAAAGGAGCGGTCCATGGTCCGTCGCGGTCAGATCGGTCTGCACCTCATAAAACTTCTTGTTCACGTTGGTCCAGTAATTGTTCTCCTGTCCATCCACCACTTTCTGCTGCAGGGCATTATACAGTTCAGCGAAATCGATAGGCACCCCGTTGCTCCCCCAGCTTTTATATTGGGCGATTAACAGCGGCGAATCCAGAACGCGCATCTTCAGGCCTTTCAAGTCTTCCAGTTTCCTGATGGGCTTGTTGGCGGTAATCTGCTTGAAGCCGGAGGTGGTGAAGCCTTTGATGATCAAACCTTTGGCTTCCGCCTTGGCATACAGCTTTTTGCCCCAGTCTCCGTCCAGAACCTTCCACATCACCCGTTCGCTGGGGAAGAGAAACGGCAGGTCCAATAATTGCATTTCCGGCAGGATGTTGCCCACCGTCGCCGACGGCTGCAGGTCTACCTGAATGCTGCCCTGTTGCACGCCTTCCATTTGTTCCCGGTTGGAACCCAACTGCATAGTGGGAAAGATTTGTACCTTCATTGCGCCGTTGGATCGGGTTTCCACTTCTTTTTGAAACACCAGTGCGCCGATGTGGCCGGGCCCGGTCAGCGGATGGTTATGCCCGAACTTGATGTTTATGGTCTTCTGGCCGGGTTGCTGCCCCTGCTGTGCGTTGGCCGGATCGGGGACCTGTAAAACCGCCATACACAACAGAACCGCAATGACGGTGATCATCTTGGATTTCATTTCTCGTCCTCCTTGAGTTTTATGGGTTTACCGTACGAAATTTATTTACGATTATCTGTTGATACACCTCCTTTCATGATTTAACGGAGCATTATCCGTGTCTTAAGGCGAATGAACATCATGCCGGCATCATGCAGTGTGTTTCAGCAGGCATGGCGTGTTATTATATTCTTTGACCGTTTCCCGACCGATACCTGATGGATGGGCGCGGGAGATGCAATTTATTGCGGTTCCCGTGTCAAAATAAGGTACGGCTCATCTCGCACTCCTCCGTGCCGCCTGTGGCGTCACGGACAGCAGCTACAGTCCGGCGCGGGTACGCAGGTAGCCGAAAATCTCCGCGGCTTTATCGTCGTCCAATTCCGAATAGTACTTTCTGGCCTCATCCTTGTCCAACAGCACCAGCGGCCCCATCGCGGCCGCCGACACCTGGATCCTGCAGGCGTTATCCAGGAAGGTCATGGTCACGAACGCCTCTTCGATGCTTTTTCCGACAACCAGCACCCCGTGCCCACGATGGAATAAGGCTTTGCAGTTCCCCAGGCATTCCGCCGTAGCCTCTCCGTGTTCACGCGTGCCAATGTACAGCGGGAAACGTTCGTAGTAGGGCACTCCGTCCATAAACAGACAGGCGTCCCGGCTTACCGGTAACAATTCCGACTTGGTCGCCATCATCACCGAAGCGTAAAAGGGATGGGCGTGCAGACAGGCGTTGATTTCCGGCCGCTTACGGAACACAGCGGCGTACATATAAAATTCTCCCATGGATTCATCATGATGGCCTTCCAGAACATTGCCATCAAAGTCAATCATCACCATGTCTTCGCGGACGATGTGATCTAATCCCCGGCCCAGATCGTGCAGGTGTCCGGGAAGAATCATGGCATCCTTTCCGGGCACGCGAACCGCCAGGTGACCGCGTCCGGTGTTGGTCATGCCCTCGATGCTCAGCAGTCGGCAGGCTTGATAAAGCTTTTCCTTCAGGTAATTGAGGTTATCCATGGTTTTACTCCTTTCCGTTAGTTTAAGCTTTTGAAAGCTATTATGAAATAATCCCACAGCATACCCCGTCCTGTGGCGCGTGATAATTCACGCGTGCCCGACATGTAGAGCCGCTTGGGGTTGCAAGACCCCATTGCCTGTGACGGGGATTCAATCCTTTTGCCGCTTCGGCAGACCGGGAACAAAGTCGTCCAGCTTGATGCGATCCATCACATCCCTGGGAACCTTCGGCTTGGCCGCGAATTTTGCCAGGGACGGTTTGGCGGTGGCGTCGATTCCGACCTTGTCGCTGGCGGGGATTCCTTCGGGCCGGGAGGGATCGAGTTCATCATGGGAAACACCCTTGATGATGAAAAGATCCCGATCCGCCTGGACGCGCGTGGCGATGGCGCGAATCACGGCCGCGTTGTCGCCGAGGTCGATGTCGTCGTCCACGACGACGCAGTGTTTCACCTGCATGTCGGCGGCAAAGGCGGTCAAAAGAACCTGTTTGGCCTGTCCTTCGCGCGTCTTTTTGATGGCAACGTACAGCGTGAACGGCGCCGGACATCGGACCGCCTGCACTGCGGGAATATTGGATTGCAGGAAGTGGAGGATGCTCGGCTCCATGGGAATGGTGCTCATCAGCAGCAGTTCCCGGTGCGGACCGCCGCAAACATCCTGGTAGATTGCCCCATTACGGTGCGTGATGGCCTTGACTCTGATGTAGGGACGCTTGATCGATCCGGCTGAATACCCTGTAAACTCTCCGTAAGGTCCTTCGTCTTCGCGCTCGAAGGAAACGACCTCGCCTTCGATGATGATTTCGGCGAAGGCCGGAACCTGCAGATCGATCGTCCTGGCCGGAATGACCTCCAGCGGCCTGCCCATGAGTCCCCCCATGATGTCGCGCTCATCGGTCGCGTACGGACCGATGAACAGGGCTCCCATGCACCATGCCGGATGCGAACCGAGCACGATGGCCAGTTCCATCGATTTGCCCCGCTGCTCGCACTTTTCGTAAATCTGTCCAAGATGCTTGCCGGGCGTCATGTAGATGCCGAGTCTCTTTTCATCCTTGACCATCAAGCGGTTATAGCTGCAGTTGTAGCTCCCGGTGTCCGGATCTTTCGCCATGACGATGCTGCCGCTGATATAAGGCCCGACGTCCGTGTTGTGATAGGTGATTTGCGGCAGCTTTTTCAAATTGACCTGATCGCCGGTGAGTACCACCTCCTGAACAGGGCCGCCGGAGACCGCCACCGGCTTGATCATGTGGTTGAGCGCATGCAGGTACTTGTCCGACAGATCGTTCTTGCCGACCCCCAGACTGGCCGCGACAACAGAGCGCGACGCGCAGGCGTTGACCACCACCGGAAAATCCGTTCCTGTAACTTTCTTGAAGAACAAAACAGGGGTCCGTTTTTGCATTTCCAGTTTTGTCACAATGGCCGTGGTCTCATAGGTCCCGGAGACCTCCTTGTCTATCTCGACGTATTCTGTCGGGAATTTTGCCTTCACTTCCTGAAGAAAGCCCCTGAAGTCATTGCCCAGTGTTTTCATTTTTCTCCTTATTTATGGTGATTTTTTTGATGAAAGATTTTTCATCTATACGAGTATAGGGAGGCTGTTGTGGCCTGTCAAGGAATTTTACGGCGAACTTTACAGCGTCCGGAACCATTTTCCGACTTTACAAAACGGCGGTTTTTCGATTAAATGAGCACCCGGAAAGAAACGATGAAAGGAGACAAGAGGCATGGCTGAACAAACAGACCCCAAGCCATCCTATGATGTTGTGATCATAGGCGGGGGACCGGCGGGGCTCACCGCGGGGATGTACGCCGCACGGGCGTCCTTCCGGACGCTCGCGATCGAGGGCAGCTCGAGCGTAAGCCAGATCACGGCGACCGACATCATTGAAAATTATCCCGGAATCCCCGGCGGGACCAACGGCTTCGAGCTGGTCGAGAACATCAAGGCGCAGGCCGTCGGATTCGGCCTGGAGACCGCCTCCGGCGATGTGACGTCGGTGACGAAGAAGCGCTGGGGAGAGGCGGACGGCTGGGAGATCGCCGCCGGCGAGCAGCGCTACGGCACGCTTTCCGTGATTCTCGCCACCGGGGCGGCCTGGCGCCATCTTGGCGTGCCGGGCGAGGAGAGGTTTATCGGCCGCGGCGTCTCCTTCTGTGCGACCTGCGATGCGCCCCTGTACCGCAACCGGGATGTGGCAGTGGTCGGTGGCGGCGACACAGCGATCCAGGAGGCGATCTATCTGACCCACTTCGCGAAGAAGGTGACGGTCATCCACCGGCGGGATCGCCTGCGGGCAACGGCGATCCTTCAGAAAAGGGCCCTCGCGAACGAAAAAATCTCCTTTGCGTGGGATTCCGTCGTCGATGCGATCAACGGCCTCGACCTGATCCAAGAGGTCCGCCTACGGAACGTGAAGACGGGGGAAAAGAGAACCCTTCCCGTCAGCGGCGTCTTCATCTTCGTCGGTCTCACCCCGAACACGGCCCCATTTCGGGATCTGGTCGCCGTGGATCCGGGCGGCTACATCACGGTCGATGCGAACATGCAGACCTCCGTTCCCGGAATCTTCGCCTGTGGGGACTGCACCGCCAAACGCCTGAGGCAGGTCGTCACCGCCTGCGGCGACGGGGCCACGGCGGCCTTTTCCGCCCAGCTCTATGTGGAGGAACTGAAGGGAGAAACCTACTGAAGATGACGGCTACGTAAAAAGTCCGGATGCTGCGTTGCGCTTCACCCTTCGTCGTTGCAGCGTATAACAAATTACGCCTCACTCCTCAGGGTTCGCGCGCCTTGCCTGCGGAGCTTTTACGAAGCCGCCCCAGATTCAAGGCTTTTGGGAATTTTTACGAGGGAATCAAAGATGGAACAGTGGATTGCCACCTGGCGGAACATCCCGGCGCATCTGAGCCCTTACCTGTTCGAGATCGGCGCCTTTCAACTGCGCTGGTACAGCCTGATGTACCTCGCGGCCTTCGCCTGCATTTACCTCCTCGTCATGCGCCGGATCCGGCGGGAGAATCTTCCCTACACGGCGGAGCTGATCCAGGACTACTTCATCTGGGCAATTTTCGGGGTGATCCTCGGCGGCCGCCTCGGCTATGTCTTCTTCTACAACTTCGGCTACTACCTCCAACACCCCCTGGAGATTCTCTTTCCCTTTGAATTCAACGGCGGGCTCCATTTCGTGGGAATCAGCGGGATGTCCTACCACGGGGGCGCCGTCGCCGTTCTGATCGCAGCCGTGATCTTCTGCCGGAGACGCCGTATCGATTTCTGGCAGTTCGCCGACCTCTTCAGCTCGGCGATCCCGCTCGGCTACACCTTCGGCAGGCTTGGCAACTTCATCAACGGCGAGCTTTACGGCCGGGCGACGGAACTTCCCTGGGGGATGGTCTTCCCGCTCGATCCGCTGCACCTGCTCCGCCATCCCTCCCAGCTCTACGAGGCATTCTTCGAAGGGATCGTTCTGTTTGCCGTTCTCTGGGCGGTCCGGAAGAGGTTTTCCTTCACCGGCGCCCTCTTTTCCCTTTACGTCATGGGCTACGGTCTTATCCGCTTCTTCATCGAGTTCGTCCGGCAGCCGGATGTCCAGCTTGGCCTCGTTTTCGGTCCCTTCAGCATGGGGCAGCTCCTCTGCCTGCTGATGGCGCTGGCCGGCGCCGCGATCTATGCCGTTCGTGCGAAACAAGAAAGGAATCCAATATGGGGAAACATGTCGTGATTATCGGCGCGGGGGCGGGAGGCGCCTCCGCGGCCGCCGAGGCGAAGCGAACCGACCCGTCGCTTTCGATCGCCATGATTGAGCAGCGTTCCGAGGTCTCAGTGGCCGCCTGACCGATGCCCTATTACATCGGCGATGTAATCAAGAATGAAAAGAATCTGATCGCCCGGACGCCGGAGAAGTTCAGGGAGACGGGGATCGATGTCCGGATCGACACCCGGGCGGAAGAGATCGATGAAAAAGCGGGGGAGGTCCGTCTGGCGGACGGGATAAGGCTTCCCTATGAAATACTCGTCCTCGGGACGGGAACAACAACGGTCCTTCAGGGAATACCGGGGGAGACGCTGGAAGGGGTCTTCGCGCTGAGAAAGTTCACGGACGCGATCCGGATCAAGGCCTGGCTCCGCGAGGTTTCCTGCCGCAAGGTGATCATCGTCGGGGCAGGGTTCATCGGAATGGAGATGGCCGAGGCGCTGCGGAATATCGGGATCGAAACACAGGTCTTCCACCGCGGGACGCTTCCCGTCAGCCGCTGGGATCCGGAATTCTCGAAGGTCGTTCTGGAAGAACTCCGGCGGAATCAGGTCGAGTTCATCACGGGAGTCGAGACGAAGTCCGTGGAAGCGGGAAAGGATCGCCGCCTGCGTCTGGTCACCAACCATGGCGAAGACGAGGTCGACATGATCCTGATGGCGGTTGGGGTCCGGCCTGACGTCGCGCTTGCAAAACAGATAGGACTGCCGCTGGGGAAGACGGGGGCGATCCAGGTCAACTTCTCACAGCAGACCCCCCGGGCGGGGGTCTATGCGGTGGGCGACTGCGCCGAGTCCTTCCATCGGGTAAGCGGCCGCTGGGTGCACATCCCGCTCGGCGACATCGCCAACAAGCAGGGCCGCATCGCCGGCCGGAACATCGGCGGGAGGACGATGCTCTTTCCGGGGATCGTGGGGGCGCAATCCTTCAAGGTCTTCGACCTGGAGGTTGCAGCGACGGGTCTTGACGAGCGGGAGGCGGCGCTAAGCGGCTTCCATCCGGTGAGCACGCTGGTCTGGGGAAATGCGATCGCCGGATCGATGCCGGGAAATACGGAACTGGGGCTCAAGCTGATCGCCGACCAGGCTACGGGGAAACTCCTCGGGGCGCAGGCCGTCGGCAAGGCGGGCGCCGTGAGCCGGATCAACACCTTATCTGCCGCCCTCTGGGCGGGACTGACTCTCGACGACGTCGGCTGGCTCGACCTGGCCTACGCCCCGCCGTTCAGCGGTGCATGGGATCCGATTCACATCGCCGCCCAGATTCTCCGGAGGAAGGTTTAGAAAAAGGGTGAAAACGGGCTTCTACA
>JAFGRP010000021.1 GCA_016935075.1 Deltaproteobacteria bacterium
CAATTGCTGCCATTATCGAGATATTTCGGTGGCTATAGCGGAGAGGACCCACCCGTTCCCATTCCGAACACGGAAGTTAAGCTCTCCTGCGCCGATGGTACTGCATGGGAGACTGTGTGGGAGAGTAGGTGCCGCCGGAATTTAAAACAGGAGCCCCTTCGAGAATTCGAAGGGGCTTTTTTTATTTTACATCCAACTTGGGCTTGTGTTATGAAGTGCGCACGGTATTTTGGAAAATCAATCACAGGAGATGAACCGTCATGTCAGGGCATTCCAAATGGAGTACGATCAAGCGGAAGAAGGGTGCCATCGATTCGAAGCGCGGCAAGATCTTCACGAAATTGATCAAGGAAATCACGCTTGCCGCCAGACTGGGCGGTGGCGATATTGAGGGAAACTCCCGATTGCGGCAGGCCATCATGGCGGCAAAGGAAGAGAACATGCCCAAGGACAACATCGACCGGGCCGTGAAAAAGGGTACGGGCGAACTGGCCGGCGCCGCGGCTTATGAAGAGGTGACGTACGAGGGGTATGGTCCGGCGGGTGTTGCGGTGATTGTTGATGTGATGACGGACAACAAAAACCGGACGGTGGCGGAGATCCGGCATAGCTTTTCCAAGCATGGCGGAAATTTGGGTGAAAACGGTTGCGTGGCCTGGATGTTCGACAAAAAAGGGAGCATTGTCTTTGACAAGAAGGCGGTCGAAGAGGACGTGCTGATGGAGGTCGCGCTCGAAGCCGGCGCGGAGGATGTCCGGGATCAGGGGAACGAATGGGAGGTCATCACGGATCCGATGACCTTCGAAGCGGTCAAAAAAACCATTGATCAGAAGGGTTGGAAGTATCTGGAGGCGCGTGTCGGCAAAATTCCCCAGAACACGATCCAACTGGGGGAGGGGAAGGCGGAACAGATGCTCAAGCTCATGGAGAAATTGGAGGACAATGACGATGTCCAGAACGTCTATGCCAACTTTGACATCCCCGATGACGTCATGGAAAAGCTGAGTCTGTAGGTGAAAAATTTTATAGCGAAGGCGGCAGAGAGAAGAGGACCGACTGATCACGGCGTCGGGAAGGGGGCAGGAACGTTCAGGGTGTTGGGCATCGATCCGGGCAGCCGCGTGACGGGGTATGGCGTGGTGGAAGAAGGTGCAAACGGTCTCCGTTGCCTCCTGCTTGGCGAGATCAGGCCCGTCAGAGCCGCCTCTCTGACGGCGTGCCTTCAGACCATCCGTGGCGGAATTCGGGAGGTGATCCGCCACGCGGCGCCGGAGGCGATGGCCATCGAAAATATCTTCTACGGGAAAAACATCCGGAGTCTGATCAAACAGGGTCATGTCCGGGGGGTGGCGATCCTGTCGGGGGCGGATGGCGACACGCCGATTTACGAATACAGCCCCCTGGAGATTAAAAAGGCCGTTGTGGGCTACGGCCGTGCGGAAAAGGAACAGGTCCAGAAGATGGTCCGGGCCATCCTGAAACTTCCGGAACTGCCGCCGCCCGATGCAGCCGACGCCCTGGCCGTCGCCATCTGCCACATCCATTTTCGAAAAGCGGATCCCATTTGAAAACATGATTGCGCAACTCAGCGGAATTCTCATTCAGAAATCGGTGACCCAGTGCGTGGTGGATGTCCACGGCACGGGCTACCGCGTCATTGTCCCTTTAAGCACCTTCTATGAACTGCCCGAGGCCGGCCGACCCGTCGTGCTCCAAGTCCATACCCATGTCCGGGAGGATGCCATCAGCCTTTATGGATTCCATACAGATGAGGAAAGGGAGATTTTTCAACTGATGATCTCCGTCAGCGGCATCGGTCCCAAGCTGGCCGTCAATGTCCTTTCCGGTATCTCGGCGGGGGAGTGGATCCGGGCGGTTGCGGTGGAGGACCTGAAGCGTCTGACCGGTATTCCCGGTGTGGGCCGGAAGACGGCGGAGCGGATGATTCTCGAACTGAAGGACAAGGCGGTGAAACTCGACAGTAAAGCCGCCCCGGCAGTCGGGGTTGCGGAGGTCCGGACGGACGAGAAGATGAAAGAGGACGCCCTTTCCGCGCTCGTGAATCTCGGCTATAAGGGGTCGTCGGCGAGGGATGCCGTCGAACGAATCATGAAAGAAGCGGCGGAGCCCCTTTCCCTCGATCGGATTCTGAAAAAGGCGCTCCGCTTTATGGCCGTGTAAAGTTATCGATTCTCTCCGTCCGCACGAAAACCGGCAAGCGAGGTTTGGATAAGGCGTGAAAAAAACCGATTCCATGAGCATCTCCGCCAAGAATCCCCTGACCGTCCCGCAGGGATTCGACGAGGATGAGGGATACGATGTTTCCCTGCGCCCGAAAAGTCTTTCCGAGTATATCGGTCAGCAGAAGATCCAGGAGAACCTCTCCGTTTTCATCGAGGCCGCAAAACAGCGGCAGGAGTCCCTGGATCATGTCCTCCTCTACGGTCCTCCCGGTCTCGGGAAAACCACCCTGGCCTATATCATGGCCCGGGAGATGGGGGTGGATATCAAGGTGACCTCCGGTCCGGTGATCGAAAGGCCGGGGGACTTGGCCGCAATCCTTACGAATTTGCACGAAAAGGATGTCCTGTTCATCGACGAGATCCATCGCCTCTCCCATGTCGTGGAAGAGATCCTCTATCCGGCAATGGAGGATTTTCACATCGATATTCTCATCGGCCAAGGGCCTTCCGCAAGATCGATGAAGTTAGAGATCCCGAAATTCACCCTCATCGGGGCAACGACCCGGGCAGGACTTCTGACCTCGCCGCTGCGCGACCGCTTCGGCATGAGCTTCCGGTTCGAATTTTATACCCCGGAGGAACTTGCCGTCATCATCCGCCGGTCGGCCAGGATCCTTTCCGTAGACATCGTCGAAGACGGCGCATCCGAAATGGCTTGTCGTTCCCGTGGGACGCCGCGAATCGCCAACCGTCTGCTCCGCCGGGTCCGGGACTTTGCCCAGGTCAGGGCCGAGGGGCGGATCACCAGAGAGGTGGCGGTGAATGCGCTGGCGATGTTCGAGGTGGATAAAAAGGGATTCGATCACATGGACCGGACCATCCTGCTTACGGTGATCGATAAGTTCGACGGCGGTCCCGTGGGAATCGACAACCTCTCTTCGGCGATCGGCGAAGAAAGGGCGACGATCGAAGATGTTTATGAGCCCTACCTGATCCAGGAAGGTTATCTCCAGCGGACGGTGCGAGGACGTATTGCGACGAGGCGCGCCTACGAGCATTTCAACCGGCAATGGGTCGCAGGCAATCAGAAGGAGCTTTTCTGAAAATATTACTACATATCTGTTGCGCTCCGTGCACCATTTACCCCCTGCGGGTCCTCCGCGGTGAAGGAAACGAGGTCTGCGGTCTTTTCTACAACCCCAACATCCATCCCTACCTGGAGTACCGAAGACGTCTCGATGCGCTGATGTCTTACGCCGGTCAGGAGGGGCTCACAGTCATCCGGGAGGAGGACTATCCCCTTGATCTTTTTTTACGACAGGTTGTATTCCGGGAGGAAGAACGTTGCCGGCACTGCTATCATCTCCGGCTTTCCCATGCCGCGCGCATTGCGAAAAGGGATCGGTTCGACGCCTTTACAACCACTATTCTCTACAGCCGCTATCAGAAGCACAATCTCGTCCGGGAGGTTGCCGAATGTGTGGCCGAAACACAGGGAATCCCCTTCCTCTATCGGGATTTCCGCGAAGGCTGGTCCGAAGGGGTCCGGGTTTCGAAAGAGATCGGGATGTACCGGCAGCCTTACTGTGGGTGCATCTACAGCGAAAAGGAGCGGTACTGCCGTAATATCGGAAATGGAAAAAGCGGCGATTCTCCAGCCGCATGATCGCGATTCCAATCCATAAATTCCGTTCGGGAAGGAGCGGGTGCCGGGTGTGTCTTTTCCAACACAGCCCGGAGTCATATTCGTCCTTCCGGAGCTGGAAGAGACGAAGCGGAAACCGGAAAACAACCCTGATTCTAAAAGGTTAGATAGTTTCGCTTTTTTACGGAAAGCCTGCCGAAGATGGTATGGATATTGCTGTTATAGAACCGACCGGTCCGACGAGGATCCGGTTGAAAATCAATGGTCTGAAAATGGGTGCGCATGTTTTTACAAAGAACGGTAAAACACGATATCGCCTGTAAAAGTATAGGATTGCATTCGGGGAGAAAGGTCGGCATGGTCATCCGGCCGGCCGGAGTCGGTGAGGGCATCGTCTTTGTCCGCGGGGATCTGTCGGGGAACAACAGGATAAAGGCAGATGTGCACAACGTACGGGACACGACTCTCGCGACCACACTCGGCCTCAATGGCGTGACGGTCTCCACGGTAGAGCACCTGATGTCCGCCTTCAGCGGCATGGGTGTGGACAACGCAACGGTCGAGGTGGACGCCCCGGAGGTGCCGATCATGGATGGCAGCGCCCGCCCCTTCGTCAATCTGCTCAAGGACGTCGGCACGCGGGTCCAGGGCAAGGGAAAGAAACTCCTGGTGATCAAAGACAAGATTGCCGTTTCTGAAGGAGAGGGAACGGCGATGTTCCTGCCCTCCCCGGAATTCCGGATCACCTACAAGATCGAATTCAACCACCCTGCCATCGGTATTCAGTCATATCACATGAATTTCTCTGATGTTTCTTATGAGGAAGAGATCTGCGCGGCGAGAACCTTCGGGTTTCTCAGGGATGTTGAATATCTTCAGGCGAAGGGTCTGGCCCTTGGGGGATCCTTGAAGAACGCCGTTGTCCTGGATGACCACCGGATCATCAACAAGGACGGGCTCCGATTCCCGGATGAATTCGTGAAACACAAAATCCTCGATGCGATCGGCGACCTTTCTCTGCTGGGGATCCCGATCATTGGTCATTTTGTCGCCTATAAATCGGGTCACCGCCTGAACAACCTCCTCCTGAAAGAGCTGTTGAACCGGAAGGAGTGCTGGATACTGGTCAACCGCTTCAGCAAGGAAGGGATGTTGAAGGGGCTGAAGTCTCTGCGTGTACCATCGTTTCGGGTCCTCGATTCCGTTCCGGTGTCTCCCTGGGCGATGTGAAGGGCGTTCCCGGCATTCGGCCTTTTTTCGTCTGCGGCGAACCGGTCTGCAAATAGGTCTTGCTTTTTAATTCCCTCTCTCTTACTATACCCGCCAAACACTCAACATAACAAAAAAATTGATCATTTATGACGCTCTTGTAACAGTTCAGTGTGCCGTTATTTTGCGGTGTGAGCCGGTCGGCAACCGCCGGTGGTCCGGGGGGTGACGGCAGGGGATTGGGATAAGGAATCTCCAGTGTGAAACGGATATTATATCGGTTTATTTTTCTAATTCTTGCGGTTTTTCTTGCCTTCTCTTCCCCGCTTTCTGCGGAGAATGCGGAGATCCGTGACCTTCTGGTCACGAACAACGCAAAGCATGTTCTGGTTTATGCAAAGGTGACGAATTGCTTCACGAAGGATATCGAGGCCGCAATCCTGGCCGGGGTCCCCACCACCTTCACCTTTCTCTTGGATCTTTTTCAGAAACGCCCCGAGTTACTCGACAAGAAAGTGGTTCGCGTAACCGTTAAGCATACCATCAAGTATGACAACGTCAAGAAGCTCTTTTTCGTTTCCTTTGACGAAGATAAAGAGCCGACGTCGTTTCAGGATTTTGAGAGCGCCAAGCGGGTGATGGCCGATCTGAACGGCGTACCTGTGGTTCAATTGAATCAGTTGGAAAAGAACGAATACTACTATATCCGGATCAAGGCGAAACTCGACAAGGTCCGGCTCCCGCTCCATCTGGAATACATTTTTTTCTTCGTATCCCTCTGGGATTTTGAAACCGATTGGTACCAGGAGGGATTTTCCCATCGATGAAAAAGGTTCGCAGGTCGGTCAAACTGGATGCCCAGGAGGCAAAAAGGCGGGGGCGCGAACGGATCATTATCCTGCTGACGGTATTCCTCATCGCCCTTGTCGCGTATCTCGAAAGCCTTGTCTTCAGAGGCCAGGCGGTTTTCCTCCCCCTGTCCGGCAATGCCCTGATTTTCGGCCTGATCAACGTCAACATCATCCTGATCATCCTGCTCATTTTTTTGATCGTCCGCAATCTTGTTAAATTGATCTATGAGCGTCGGTACGGGATTGTCGGTTCAAAACTGCGAACCCGACTTGTCGCGGCCTTTGTCAGCCTTTCGCTCATCCCGACTGTTCTGCTTTTTTTTGTTTCGAGCAATTTTCTCTCCTACAGCATCGACAACTGGTTCAGCATTCGCATTGGTGACGCCCTGAACCGGACCCTCGAGGTGGCGCAGATTTACTACCAGCAGTCGGCCGATCAGGCAAAATTCTATGCCCGCCAACTCAGTGCCGACATCTCGAAAAACAGCCTGTACGAAGGGGATAAATTTCTTTATCTTAAAGCCCTGGTCGACAGACGGCACAAGACATACAAACTCAACGTTCTCGAAGTTCACATTGAAAATCAAAAGGACAGTGTGGTTGTCCGCGACCGGGAGTATCAGCAGATTCAACTCAGACCCCTCACGGATAAAGGGATGGAAGACGTGTATGCCGGTCGGGAGCTGACCACCGTTGAACAGGCGGGCAGCGGAGACCTGATCCGCGGGGTTGTCCCCATCTTTTCACTGGCAACCCCCAGGGAGGTCGTCGGATTTGTCACGGCCAGTTACTATTTTCCCGTCGGTCTGGTGGACAAGATTAACGTGATCTCGAAAACCTCCGAAGAATATCGGCAACTCACGCTTTTAAAAACGCCGATCAAATTCGGCTATATCATCACGCTGTTCATCGTGATGCTCCTGATCATTTTTTCGGCGACCTGGTTTGGTCTTTATCTCGCCAAGGGGATCACCGTGCCGATCCAGGACCTCGCCGAGGCGACACGGAAGATTGCACAGGGGGATCTGAACCACCAGATTGACATCGTTGCAGACGACGAGATCGGCGTCCTCGGGTCCTCTTTCAATCAGATGACGAAAGACCTCAGGCAGAGCAAGCAGGGCTGGGAGCAGGCGAACCTCGATCTCGAACAGCGTCGGTACTATATGGAAACCATCCTTCGCAACATTTCCGCGGGTGTGATCTCCGTCGATCGAAACGGAATCATCACCACCATCAACCGGGCCGCGGAAAAGATGCTGGGCATCCAGCCCCAAAAAATCCTGAATCGACCGTATGAAGAGGTCCTCATCCCCGAACACCGTGTTCTTGCGGAAGAGGTCCTTCAGGAAATGCGGGAGCGCGGCGAGGGATTCATTGAAAAGCAGATCGATGTCACCCTCCGGGAGCGGACGCTCACGATCCTGATGACCATCACGGAGATCCATGATGATGAGGGAAGGGAAATGGGCATGGCGGTGGTCTTTGAGGATCTGACCCAATTACAGCGTGCGGAGCGTGCGGCAGCCTGGCGCGAGGTGGCCAGAAGAATGGCCCATGAGTTCAAGAATCCCCTGACGCCGGTCCAACTTTCGGCCCAGCGCCTCCAGAAAAAATACGGCGAAAAGCTGGGCGAGGACGACGGCGTTTTCCGGGAATGCACCAAGACAATCATTGATCAGGTCGAGACGCTAAAAAACCTGGTGAACGAATTTTCGAGTTATGCGCGGTTGCCGGTCACACGCTTGCAGCTTCACGACCTCAACAGGGTGATCCATGATGCGGTCGTTTTCTTTCAGGACGCCCACAAGGAGATCGAATTTATTTTTCAGCAGGGAGCCGATATCCCGAAGCTGCTGCTCGATCCGGAGCAGATCCGGAGGGTCATGGTCAACCTGCTCGACAATGCCGTTGCGGCGGTCGGCGGGAAAAACGGCCGGATCGAGATCCGGACCTCCTGTAACGAAAACGGAAAAATGGCGAGCGTGGATGTGACGGACAATGGATGTGGCATTCCGCCCGGTTATCATGTAAAGATGTTCGAACCCTATTTCTCCAC
>JAFGRP010000022.1 GCA_016935075.1 Deltaproteobacteria bacterium
GCCGAAGCCGGGACTTGAACCCGGACAGGCGTACACCCACTAGACCCTGAACCTAGCGCGTCTACCAAATTCCGCCACTTCGGCAATGTCCGCATAGCAGAAATGCGGGGTTTATCTACAACGGCGCTCCTGCCGTTGTCAAGCGAAAATGACGGCACAGCGTTCTCCAACCGCGGGATTTGAAATTCTTTGCGGGGCCGGCCCGGCGGCGCCGGATAGCCGACAATTTGCTTGAAATTGACGCGATTGATGTTATGGTATCGACCCTATGATCGACCCCATGGAGGAGGTCAACCGCTTATGATGGACTTGATCCACGGCAGTGAAAACATCCCCGAAATCCTGAAGGGCGCTTTCGTGACTATCGGCAATTTCGACGGGGTTCATCTCGGCCACCGTTTCATTTTCCGGAAACTCGTCGAAGAGGCGCACCATGAGAGGCGTCCGGCCGTGGCGATCAGCTTTGATCCCCACCCGAAGATGGTTCTCCACCCCGAGCGGCGCCCCTTCTATCTGATCACCTCCCTCGAGGAGAAGGTCCGCCTTCTCGAAGGTCTGGGGATCGACGCCTTCATCCTGATCCCCTTTTCCCTCGAATACGCCAGGACGACGGCGGAGGAGTTCGTCCGGGGAACCCTCTGGGAAAAGCTGCGGATCCGGCGGATCCTCATAGGCCATGATTATACCTTCGGCCGGGGCAGGGAAGGGGATGAGGCCTTTCTGACCGAAGCCGGCCGCCGCTTGGGCTTCGAGGTCGAGGTGATGAACGCCTTTTGCGTCGGCGATACCGTCATCAGCAGCACGAAAATCCGGGAAGCCCTCCTTACCGGCGAGGTTCGTTTCGCCGCGACCCTCCTCGGCCGGCCCTACAACCTTTCCGGCCGGGTGATTTCCGGAAACCGCCGAGGGGTCCGCCTCGGCTTCCCGACGGCGAACATCATTCCCGACAAGGAGCTGGTTCCCGCCCGCGGCGTTTACGCCGTCCGGGTCCTTCGGGAGGGAAAGCGACACGACGGGATCCTCAACATCGGCTTCAACCCGACTTTCGCCGATGGAAAACGCTCCGTTGAGGTGCACATCTTCGATTTTCATGAGGATATCTATGGGGCGTCGATCGAGATCCTGTTCGTCGAACGGATCCGCGACGAGATCCGCTTCGAGAGCCCCGAAAAGCTGATCGCCCAGATCGACCGGGATATCGCCCGGGCGCGGGAGATCCTCGAATCGGAAAAATAAGGGGGAAATAGCGGGCTATCTCACAACGGGGAAGGGTGCGGAAGCGGTCGGACCTCTTGTATCCGGCCGGCTGAAGAAGACGTCGCCGATGCAGCCCTCCGCGTCGCTCTTCGTATACTGGGAGTTGATGTGGAACTGGATCCCGTGCGTGACGGTACCCACCTCCTTAAGATCCCAAAAGAAATTGCGGAAGTCCTCATAGACGTTCCGGCGTTCGGCATACCACTCACCGAGGCGATCGGCCCTGTTGCGGACCACCAGATACCGGAGTTTTCCTCCGCCGATCTGTTCGCTCCGTCCGGTCCATCCCCGCGGGGCCTCGTTGTCCCAGATGTAGCCGATAATGGGGGTGTTCAGCGCCTCCGGGAAGCCCGTCGCGGGAAAGGCCACGTAGAGCTGGACGGCCTGGTCATCCGTCGCGGCATTCCGGACGTCCCCGCCCCGCGGCAGGCGCACGGCCCTCCACCGCCAGTTCAGAAAGGGATACTCCTTCAGATCGACATGGAGCTCCCGTTTGATCCCGAAGGAGGAGTTGCGGTCGCTCGCCAGGCGAACGACGAAATTCTTTCCCGCCTTTTCCAAACGGAGGTTCACCTTCCCTGCTTTCCGGTCGAGAACCCAGCCCGGGGGGATTCCCTGAACGAGTTCAGTCGAGGCGAAGTGCGCCGCCGGGACCGTCCCGTCTTCCGCGGCCGATGCCCCCGGCGCGGGCGACAAAATCAGCAAAACAAAAAAGAACAGGGACGCCGCGATTCTGCGTCCCGTCAAGGTTGGTAAGATGGGTTGTGCCATGAAATCCTATGCCTTAACCGTCTTGAGGGATCCGATTTCGTTCCCCCTGTACCGGCTCATGATCTCCGTCCGGGTCAGAACGGCTTCCACCCGCGGGACATGGACCTCGATGTTCGCCCGGCCCCCTTCCTCCTCGCGGTCGATCAGGGCGATCACCCGGTCGATGATCAGGCCCGCCCCCTTGGCCCGAACAATGGCGGCAATCGTGGAGCCGCCGGTGGTGATCACGTCGTCGAGGATCGCGACCCTGTCTCCCGGCCGCACATTTCCCTCGATGCCGCTCATCATGCCGTGATCCTTGACCTCCTTCCGGACGATGAAGGATCGGATCGGTTTTCCCCTCTGGAAGGAGATGACCGACAGCGCGTTGGCGATCGGATCCGCCCCGAGGGTCAGGCCGCCGGCCGCCGTCACATCCGAATCGGCCAGCATGGCGAACACGAGCTCCCCGATGAGGTTCATCCCCTCCGGATCGAGCGTCGTCGGTTTGCAGTTGAAATAATAATTGCTCTTCCGACCGGAGACCAGCGTGAAGGGTGGATTATCGCTGTACTTGAACGTTTTATCGAGGATGATCTCGATCAGCCTTTCCCTGGCCTTCCCGATATCCATATCTCCCCCTGATTCGCGCAATCGTGGGCCTCCTACCATATTTCTTCAGGTCTTGCCAGCGGAAAAAGCACCCGGATCATTCCCCCGAAGGCGGTCGCCTGCCGTACGAATCTTCATGGGTTCCGCAACGGCGGGATCGATGACTGCGATGGTCAGACCCGCCGCCTGCGCCGCGGCCAGAAGGGATGCCTGAAGCCACGGCGGCTCCGGCAGTCCTTTCCCGACGCCGGTGATATCGAGGAGCGTCGGGCAGCCGAGGCTTTGAGAGCACCAGGCAATCATTCCAAGCGCCGCCCGGAGC
>JAFGRP010000234.1 GCA_016935075.1 Deltaproteobacteria bacterium
CCGCCGGTCGCCAGCAGCAGGGCATCGAGCATGGAATGGGTATGTCCGCAGGAGGCATGGTATTTCAGGGAGTTGCGGTCCCCTTGGAAAACCTCCCCCAGGCCGTCACAGCATTTTTTCTCGTCGAAGTCCCGTGAGGCGGCGCGAAAAAACCCCTTCTCTCCTTCCAGGATGCGCCTCGCCCCGGTAAAACCTTCCTTCGCGAGGAGGGCCGCCAGCATGCCGTTGAGCGCCGCTTTCCCCGGGTGAAGCTGTTTGCTCATGGCGTTTTCCATGAGGAATTCCCAGAGCCCGGCCGCCTGGGTCCCGGCAGAGCCCAGGGACCAGGCGGTCTGATCCCCGTTCAGGCCCAGGAGCTTGGCCGCCCCGGCGGCAGCGCCGAAAACACCGCAGGTGCTTGTGGTGTGCCAGTAGTGGTAATGACTCGGACCGACGGCGAGGGCGACGCGGATCGCCACCTCATAGCCGACCGAAACGGCAACGAGCAGATCCCTCCCGGACGCATGCTGCCGCTCCGCCATCGCAAGGGCGGCGGGCATCACCACGCAGGCCGGATGGAGGATCGACTCCCGGTGAAGATCATCCATCTCCACCACATGGGAGGACGCCCCGTTGACGAGGGCGGCCAGCAGGCAATTGCTCCGGGATCCGTCGGAAATCACTGTGGCCTCCTCCGTTCCCCCCAGGCCGCGGACCACGTCCCGCATCATCCGGACCGGTGCGGGATCCCTTCCGGCATAGGCGGAGCCCAGCCAGTCCAGGAAAAAGAGCTTCATCCGGGATACGTGGTCCCGGCTGAGGTCGGAAAACGTAAGGCCGCATACATAGCGGGCCAGGCGATCGGCAAGTATTTCGGCAGACATGGATTCCTCCTTTGATCTTTTTTCAGGCTGTTCAAAAATGCCCAGATGCAAGGCCCCCGAAAGCCTGAGCCGTGAGGCGTACTTTCTGGTACGTTGAACGGCGCAGGATGAGGGAAACGCCGCAGATGGGCGTTTTTCAACAGCCTGTTAGAAATTCCCTTCCTTTGCCAAAGCAATAAAGTGGGCGACATCGATCTTCTTCGGGCAAACGTGGGTGCAGGCTTTTGAGGTATGGCAGCGGTACACCCCCTCTTCGCTGTAGAGCAGTCCCAGACGCTCGTCCTTCTCCTCCTCCCGGACATCCATGAGACGAACCACGCTCGCCATGGCCGCGTTGGGACCGATGAAATTCCGGTGGGTGCTGATACAGGCCGTGGCGCAACAGAAACAGTTGATGCAGCGGGTAGCGTCCTCGTAGCGGGCGATCTCCTTCGGGGAAATCTGGAATTCCGTTACGCCGGGCGGCAGCTCCACGGGCTTGATCACATAGGGTTTGGCCCGGTGAATGCGCTCGTAGGCCTGCTCCCAGTCCACGACGAGGTCCCGGACCACAGGGGCAACGGTAATGGGTTCGATCCGGAAGCGCGTCGTGCCGAACAGCTCAACGGCATGCTCCACGAGGAGTTCACATGCCAGCATGGGCCAGCCGTTGACCTGCACGGAACAGCTTCCGCACTGTCCGTGCTCGCAGGAAGAGACCCAGGTGAGCGTGGCATCCTGCTCCACATTGATCCTCCGGAACAGATCGACGAATCTCAGGATCGCTCCCGCCTCCATCTCGTAGGTCTGGTCCCAGCGCTTGTCCCTGTCCGGATCGTACCGTCTGACGGTCAGGGTCAGTTGATAGGTCTGTGACATGGTTTTCTCCGTCCCGTTTATCCGCATCAGTACTTTCTCGGGATGACCTTGAAGTGCTCGGAATGGGCATCCCCTGCCGTCTGCAGGCTCATATCGACGGGCCGCCGGGCAAAGAGCACCTTCCCGAATTCGGTCATGGACTCGATGTTGTGATGCTGGAACGCGTCGCTCCGCTCCGGAAAGTCTTCCCGGAAATGGGCGCCACGGGATTCCCGCCTCTGGAGAGCCCCCTGGGCGATCACCATGGCCACGTCCATGAGGTTGTCGAGTTCCCATCGCTCCAGGAGTTCCTGGTTCGTCCGTAGCCCCCGGGTGGCGATGGCCGCCCCGGCCGAACGTCCTCGGTACCCCTCAAGGGCCGCCACGGCCTCCCGCATCCCCTGCCCGTTGCGGAAGACGCCGACCTTTTTCGTCATCATGTCCCGCATCTCCAGGCGGATCCTGCCCGTATTTTCCTTTCCCCGCGCGGCCAGGTAGCCCGAAAACCGGGACAGGGTATCATCCCCGGCGCCGGCGGGATCGGCAATCCGCGCGTCCCTGAGACAGGAGAGAACGCTTTCGCCCGCCACTTTTCCCATCACAAGGAGTTCGAGGAGCGAATTGGTGCCGAGACGGTTGAAGCCGTGGAAGCTCGCACAGGCGCATTCGCCGATGGCAAAAAGGCCCGGGATAATTTCACCCGTCGACCGCAGCACCGCCCCGTCCACATTGGTCGGTATGCCTCCCATGTGGTAGTGGTTGCTCGGCCGGACCGGGCAGAGCTGGGTGCGGGAATCCAGATTGGCGTATGTTTTGAAAAAGCTGGCCACCTCCTTGAGCTTGACCTCGTGGACATAAGCGGAGAGGTGCCGCAGGTCGATCCAGACATGCTCGATTGCGTGGTCCGGATTCATGATGCCCCGGCCTTCCCGAATTTCCGTTTCAATCGACCGGGCAACGATGTCCCGCGGCGCGAGGTCCTTCATCTTGGGGGCATACCGCTCCATGAACGGCTCCATGTCCTTGTTGCGGAGGATGCCGCCCTCGCTGCGCAGGGCCTCGCTGGCGAGGATCCCGGGCCCGACGATCCCCGTGGGGTGGAACTGGACGGCCTCGGCGTCCATGATGGGGAGACCGGCCCGCAGGATGACGGCAAGACCGTCACCGGTGTTTCCGCGGCAGTTGGTCGTGATCCTAAACACCTGGCCCGAGCCTCCTGTTGCCAGGACCGTGACTTTGGCCAGGACCTTGACGAATTCCCCATCCTTGAAATTGAACAGCACCGCCCCGGCGCAGGCGCCTTCATGGAACAGGATTTCCGTGGCAACGGAGAAGTTGAGAAACACGGTTCCCCGTTTCAGGGCCTCGCCCCAGGCCGTGTCCATCATCCCCTTGCCCGTGCGGTCCGCCTCGAAGACGGCCCGCAAGGCGTCGCCCCTGCCGAATTCGGTGGTATGACCGCCGAACTGGCGTTTGCTGATGTTGCCCTCATCGTTGCGGGACAGATGCATGCCCCGCCGCTCGAGCCACCGGATCTCCTCCCATCCGCCCTCCACGATCCGTTTCACCACATCCTGGTCGGAGGTGCAGTCTCCGCCCTTCCAGGTGTCGAACATGTGGTAGATCGGTTTGTCCGTCTTGTCCCGGGGATCGACGGCGGCAAGTCCCCCCTGGGCGGTGCTCGTATGGGATTTCTGGGGGTGGGCCACCTTGGTGACGGCGAAGATTTTTAGATCCGGCCGCTTTTCAAGCAGATGGACCGCGCAGCGCATACCGGCGCCGCCGGCCCCGATGATCAGCACATCACACTGCCGCGTTGCGTGAATGGCCGGATGATGGCCCATGGTTGTCTTCTCCTCTTCTATATGGATACGGTCAGTCGCAGCGCAATGAAAAGAAAGACGGCGAACACCGCGACAACGGCCGCGGTGTACAGGCGCCGGATCGACCGGGTCCGGATGTAGTCCGCCCCGATGGAAAACAGGCCGTACCCGGCATGGTACAGGGCCGAGACGGCTATAACGATGTCCACGGCCTTGATGAAGACGCTCTGCATCCGCAGGATCACGGCCTGCGCCTCATGGGCGACCCCGGGGTTGAGATGCGAAAACAGCAGGTGGGCGGGAACGGCGACGAGCAGAAAGGCGCCGGTGATCCGCTGCAGCTTCCAGTACAGCGTATGACCGCTCCGCCAGATCCTGGCCCCCACGGCATAGGCCGCAAGCAGTGCCGCCGGAACAAAGAGGATCCAGAAGAAAAACGGGGAAACGCTCTGGCTCTTCATGAGAATCAGCAGGCCGAAGACGGCCGCGTACAGCGCGGTCAGGCCGAAGGTCCAGCGGATCAGCGTCTCATCGTTGCGGCTGCCGAAGGACTCGTACAGGATCAGCCGACCCCCGTTCAGGGCGTGGAAAACAACGGGCAGGCAGGAGAGCCAGGCCAGAAACACGACAACGGGAATGGCAAGCAATTTCATCTTGCCGTCGTAAACCGCCGGCGTCTGCAGGGAGGAAAGGGTGTAGATGTGAATCAGCAGATAGACGACGAGCCCCACCCCGGAGATCCGGTGGCACCAGCTGATCACGTAATACCAGCCGCGGGATCTCGCGGAGTCCGACAGGAACGGCACCTTTTCCAGGAACGGCACCACCCATCCGCCCGAGCGAATGCGAATCGTATTGTCTTTCATATGGACCTTCTCCCTTCCACAGTATCCCCGGCTTCAGGCCTCTTCACCTTTGCCTCGCCCTTTTCGCAATGCCCTCGGCCTTGGCGATGGTCTCAAGACCCATCCGATACATGGCGATATCGATCATCCGCCCGATAGGGGTCGAAAAAAGAACACCTGATCGCCGTCCTGAAGTTCCACCGTCAGATTCTGGGTGTGTCCGACATTGCGTCCGTTGATAATGATGTCGATCCCTTCACTGAGTCGCCCGTCGGAATCGAAGACCTTCTCGCGGAAACTGCTATGCTCCTTAGAAAGGAGTTCAAGCAAATCCCTTATGGTCCGTCCCGGTGCAAGCATGACCTCTGTTTGGGCGCCCAAAATGGCCCGAAAATCGGCAAAGGCTCGAACAATGACAGTGATATCATTCACAAGCAGAATCCCTATCGTTGATATCCATGCCTCTCCTCCTATGGATACCGTAAAAGTTTGTCGATATCCTCGTCGGAAACGTCGAAGACACTCTTCACTTCCGGCAATTCCCTTTCCGTGAACGCCTCGGACAGCCGATGATGGGCGCGATTGAACCCGGCAAGCTCATTGAATCGATACTCGTCCTTCAATGTCTCGATGCCCATCCGCTCGAACCATCCCATATCCAAATCCCATCCATACCTCGCGTTCAGCAGGTCGAGAACGAGGTCAAGTCGGGCTCCGATAGCACCCATCGTAAATACGCAAAGACCGGTGCAATCGACGATGGTCATCGATTTCTGGGCTTTCAACGAAAGGGCCGCCTGAATATTGGGGTCCAGGTGATCTACCGGAGCGCGCGCCGTATGACCGGCCGTATGATCCGCCCCCATCGCCGACGTCGCATAGGTAACCCCCAATCCCTTGATAGCGCGGGGATCATATGCCGCCATGGCCTGGCCTTTCACCGCAGGAACATTCAGAACACCGAACACTTTGCCGGTAATCATGGCGCCGCTGGCGATCACCCTTCCCAGCACCGTCCCCTGTTTCATCTCCTCCAAAATCCGAAAAACAGCCTCGCTGTCTCCAAATCGCGCAATCCCCGCCTCCATCGCCACGCCGATGGCCGCTCCAACTTCGATGGTATCAATCCCCATATCATTGCAGAGGTAAGCAACCTTGGCGATGACGTCTAAATCTCCAATTCCCAAGTTGGAACCGAGCAATCCGATGGTTTCGTACTCGAGGGGGGAGACAATGGTCTTGCCATGGATGTCCGGATACACATTCGAACATCCGATCACACAGCCCGGCATGCACTGATGGGTCGTCCTTCCCTCGCCGTCCCTCTTCTGAATCCGATCGACCATGGCCTCCGCGCTGATATCGTCCGCCCGGTCGAATCGCCCGTGGCTGAAATTGTTCGTCGGCAATCCCCCCATTGCGTTGACCTTCTGCACCATCGCCGCCGTGCCGAAATCACGGTAGGCCTTGCTGCTTGGGGCATCCATGAGCAGCTTGGTGTAGGCCTTCCGCGTCTCCTTGAACTTCTCCGCATCCGCCAGCGGAACCGGCCCTTTCCCCTCAATGACAATGACCTTGATCTTCTTGGCGCCCATCACCGCTCCAAGTCCCCCTCGGGCGCTGAGCCGGCCGGGCTTCCCGTCGATATCCGTATGGCAAACACCGGCCGAAAGGTATTGTTTTTCACCCGCCGGTCCGATGCAGGTTATCGCCGCCTTGGGGAATCGCTTCAGCAGCGCCTCGCACAAAGCATAAGTCTCCATCCCGAGATACTCCCCGGCCGGAAGAAAGCTGCACCCCTCCGAGGTGATCCTCAGCAGGTGCCAATCCTGAGGAGCCCCTTCGATAATCACTGCCTTGATGCCCAGCCGGGCCAACTGATCGACGGAAATCCCGCCGGAGTTGCTCTCCTTGATGCCACCCGTCAGGGGGCTCTTCCCGCCGATCGAAATCCGGCTTGCACACGACACTCCCGTTCCCGCAAGCAGACCGGTTGCCAGAATCAGCCTGTTGTGTTTCCCAAGGGGTTCGCACGTCGGCTTGACCTCGTCCAGCAGAAGCTTCGCAATCAGGCTCCTCCCTCCGACTTTACGGTACTTTTCGGCTACCGGTTCGTGAACCGCCGTCAAATGGCCAACGTCAACCCGTAAAAACTTGTCCATGTCAATTCTCCTTTGCCGTAAATGTGATGTTTATAAGTGGAAATCAGTCATCCGCACGAACGGGGTCCCTTGAATGAAGGTGCCCTCTATACTGGCGACTTCCAGTACGATGTCCGCCCCCGCCTCTAATATCGTGATTATATTCCGCACGAATATGCCGGTCCTGTGTCAATGGTCTGGGAAGTTGCGCCGACGCATATAGTTGATTCAATGCCTACACCACTTCTCAATAGCCAGTTCCGTTAAGAGCGAGGCTGGTGGTTTGCCGGTATGCTTATCCCACCCCATCGCCTCATAGAAGCGGGCTTTAAGCTCTCCCAATGGAACGACCATTCCCTTAGAAGGCCCGTCCGACTTGGGTTCCATCAGTAGCCGTGACGGCAGTGTATCGTCCTTGCTATCCAGCCCCTCACGCAAGTTGAATAGCCTCTCTTGGGTCATGATTCTAAGTCCCACCTTCTGTAGGTCCTCCAAAGTCCAAGTCTCTCCTAGGAGAGCAGATAGAGTATCGGGAAGCAAACTATCGGGAAAGATGACACCCGGGAAAGTGCACTGAATAAGACAGTCTCTGATGATGCGACCTATCGCCAGCGTCTTGACCTGCTCACCCTTAGTTTCGGTCTCCAGGCAGTTGCCCTCACGTAATTCCACCCTCACTGGAATACCGAAGGCGTGGTGGCTTCCTCCCAAGCTGTTCACTGCAAACTGGAGAGCCTGCCCGTTCAAGCCCCGGCACTCGTATCCTCCCATCTCCATCCCCTTGACCTGCATTGCAAAGGATTCCGAGCCAGGAATCTCCTGAGATAGTTTCTTGACCCCTTGAGCTAATCGTCGTCCGAAGCCCTCCAGATTTATAATTTTGCGGAGCATGGTGAGCATAGCGTGGTCAGTGCCAAAGCGAAGTTCAATACCATCGGTATCTTTTATGCTTATAAGCCCTCGCTCAAAACACTCCATGGCAAAGCCGATGGTGACCCCGGAGGACATGGTGTCCAGCCCGTAATCGTTGCACATCTGGTTAGCGGCACAGAGGGCATCAAACTTTTCCACTCCGCATTCCGAGCCAAAGGCATAGATAGTCTCCCATTCCGGACCCCCGCACTGCACTCCCTGATAGGATCCCTTCTTGATGACGATATGGTGGGCACAAGGAGTGGGGCAGAAGGGGCCGCAAGCATGATTTTCTCGGGGAAACTCACCAGCCGCGTTGCAGGTGTCGATGCTTCGCCAGCCCTCAAACTGCCCTCGCTGCCAGTTATGCGTGGGGATGCTGCCAAAGGTGTTCAACAAGTCCAAGTCAGCCGCCGTTCCATAGGCGCGCCAGAAGGAAACCCAGTTCTTGTTAGCCTGAATGTTTTCTTGGACGGTTTTTCGCACGAGTTTGTATCGGGCTGGCTCAGCCATCTCTATCCTCTGGTCTCCGTAGACCACTAAACCCTTAAGCTTCTTGGCCCCCATAACGGCCCCAGCTCCGCCCCTCCCGAAGGTGCGGGTTAGCAGCCCGCCGGACATAATGGCGGCATACGGGATGAGCTTTTCTCCAGCAGGCCCGATGGAAATAGCGGTCGCTTTTTCCGGTAAACCTTGGAGCATCTTTCCCTGAGCTTCGTGGGTCTTCAAGCCCCATAAAGAAGTAGCATCTTCAAAAGCCACCTTATCGTTATTTATAACGAGATATGTAGGAGACTCGGCTATCCCTTTAATATCAATCGCCCAGAATCCCGCTTTTCTTATCTGGTGTGCCAGTGTACCGCTACAGATGGAATACAGATAGATGCCAGTGAGGGGCGATTTGGTATTCACTACCGACTTAGGAGAGTAAAAAGCATTGGTGCCGCTTGCCGGACCGGCGCTGAAGATGAGGTGATTGTCCTTGCCCAGTGGGTCGGCTTTTGGGGGGACGGATTGATAGAGCAGGTAGCCTCCCAAGCCTCTTCCGCCGATGTATTTATGTATTATGTCCTCCGGTATTTCTTCCGTGTCATAGGAGCGGCGGGAAAGGTCTATTCTGAGTAGTTTAGCGTTGACCATACGTTCCTTCTCCTGTAATTTATTTGTGTGCATCAATAGACCAAAATTGAATTGATATTCAGCCGCATAAAACTCCAGACTTCTGTCTGGAGATGCAGCGGCAGCCCGGAGGGCTCAATCTACGCTTGCAGCCTAAAGATGCCCCCGGCTCCTGCCGGGGGAGAGGTCACTGAAATGTTATTTGTTCCCACTCTCCTCTCCATATAGAGGGCTTGTAAAGCTCCCAATAGGCTGTTCGATCATCCGGTACATATTGCGTATTCCGCTGATTCCGAAGGAATCCGCCACCATGTTCCGATTCATGTCGCCAGGGTGTTCCGATTGATTCCGCCACCCCTGGTCGGAGCGTAGCGACGCTGGTTTTTTAGCTCTTTCTCATAACTGATCCTTCAGGTCAAGCCAGCATATTTTTTTCTCAGCGACCCTCCTTTCATCGACAGATTGATTTTATGGGCATTATGGATCAACCGGTCAAGGATGGCATCGGCGATGGTGGGATCGCCGATCTGTTCATGCCAATGGCCCACAGGGAGCTGACTGGTGACGATGGTGGAGGCATGGCCGTGTCTTTCTTCAACGACCTCCAGGAGGTCTCTTCGTTCGGGGTCGGTCATGGGGGCGAGGCCGAGATCGTCAATCACCAGGACATGGGCCTTGGCAAGTTTGTTAATGGTTTTGCCGTAGCTTCCATCTCCCTTGGCCAGCAACATCTGGTATGAGAACTTAGAGGAGCGGATGTAGAAGGCGCGGTACCCCTCCCGGCAGGCCTTGTTGGTCAGGGCGCAGGCGAGGAAGGTTTTTCCCGCGCCGGTGGGGCCGGTGATGATAATGTTGTGGTGGCGCCTGACTGAGGTCGGTCGTCAATAGTGGACACCAAACCTTTCATGCTGCCAGTCGTTTTTCATAGAAACATCGTTCAAAAGCGGCTGGAGACAGGAACCCGAGTCTGGCCTGCTTTCTTTGCCGGTTATAGAAAATCTCAATGTACTCCGTAATGTCCTGTATAGCCTCTTGTCTGGTTGCATACCGGCAGTGGTGGACCTGTTCGTTCTTGAGGGTGCCCCAGAAGCTTTCCATAGGAGCATTGTCATAGCAATTCCCTTTCCGGCTCATGGACGCCATCATCCCGAGCTGGCCAAGAAACGAGTTATATTCCAAGGCGCAATACTGGCTGCCACGATCCGAGTGGTGAATCAAACCCGCCGCAGGTCCTTTGGCGGCCAATGCCCGCAGAAAAGACTGGATGACCAGATTTTTCGTCATACGCTCCGCCATGGCATAACCTACGATTCCCCCGGTAAAAAGATCCTTGTGGCCGTCAAGATACAACCAGCCCTCTCCCGTGGGAATGTAAGTGATATCGCTCAACCAGATTTGATTCGGCGCGGATGCCTCAAACTTCTGATTCAGCAGGTTCTCCGCCACGGGCAGGGAATGCCGCGAGTCCGTCGTGGCCTTGAACTTCCGTTTTTGCCGGCAGCGCAGGCCCAGCTTCCGGCGAATCCGTTTGATCCGATGAATGCCCACCACAACGCCGTTATCCGACAAATCCCGCTGCAATCGCTCCGGTCCATAGGTCTGGCGCGTTCGTTTATGAGCGGCGCGGATCTCCAACTCCAATCTCTCTTCTTCCCTTTGCCGTATCGAAAGCGGCCGCTTGATCCAGGCATAATATCCGCTTGTGGTCACAGCCAACACACAACACAACAACACAACTGGATAGTTAAGTCGCAACTCCTTGATCACCGCGTACCGTGCAGCGACTCCTTGGCAAAGTACGCGGCCGCTTTTTTTAAGATGTCCCGCTCCATCTTCGCCAGGGACAACTCCCGCTTGACTTTCGCCAATTCGCTCTCAATCTCTGTGAGGGGGCGTTGACCCTTGCCAATCTCACCCAGATTCCCCCTCTTTGAAACTCTTCTCCAGCGCTCCAATGTCGATTTCGGTAATGATAAACGGCTTGACACCTCCAACACGGACAAGCCCCCTTCCGTCACCATCTTTACAGCTTCCTCTCGAAACTCTTTCGTGTATCGCCCGTTCGGTACTCTTTCCATCTTCACACCTCCGTCTTGGTCTATCTACCTAAACATTGGTGTCCATATTTTTCAACCTACATCAGCGATATCCCCGTTGAACTGCATGCACACTGTAGCAACGGCCAAGCGCCTCTATGTTACCTCGAAGGTGTCAAACTTGGCTTGAGAATATTGCACACGGCCATACCGCCGCTGGCCAATGGCAACTCACTACCGTCCATTTTCAGCATTGCAAAGAACCTCTACCTCCTGGGTTACAAGCCCATGGTGGATTTGAACCCGCTTGAAGCTGTGGAAAGACACTTCACTGCTGTTGCCAAGAAAGACGGTCTGCCTATCGGTAGGCCCGTTGAATATGACTATTCTCTATATCTGCATCAGATCCCAGGCGGAATGATGTCCACCCTGCGCTATCAGCTCAAAAACGCCGGGATGGAGCAGAAGATGGAAGAAGTGATGGAAGAGACGATAAACGTTCGCAGGGATTTTGGCTACCCCATCATGGTCACACCACTTTCCCAGTTTGTTGGCACTCAAGCAGCAATAAATGTAATCGCCGGGGAGAGGTACAAAGAGGTTCCCGACCAAATAATTCAATACACATTAGGTTTCTTTGGTAAAGAGGCTCCGGAAGTCATGGATCCCAACATTAAGGATAAGATCCTAAGCCGAGCACGCGCAAAAGAGTGGATTCAATGGGAACCGCCGGAACCTTCCGTTGAGGAAGTTCGGAAAACATTTGGCGCAAATATTTCCGATGAGGAGCTGATACTGCGGTGCTATGCGGGCGACGAATTCGTCAATGCCCTGCCGGACGGTGGCAGGCCACGCGAATACCTGGATGCAGGGCAGTCACTTGTGAAGATAATCGAACAACTTACGAAGCAAAAAGAAACCACTCAAATTTACATTAAACGGCCAGATTTCTTGATTAGAATGGGAAGGCGAGCAAGGCGCTAAAGAGAATGCACGAAAATTGCCCGTTTCGCATTTCCCGCTTCGTGGTGATGCCTTCCGCCTTATATTTCTATCAGAGAGGTTTTCTTCCCGCGCCGGCTTGAGCGTGGAATCGTAGATATCCGCCTTGCGCACTCCCGTTTTTAACCTTGATCCGCCACCAAAAAAATAGAAAACCTCGTTGATCCTGATAAAACAGGGTGATAGAGTTTTTGTGCGTGCAAAAACCATCATCAACGAGGTGAAGCGATTATGTCACACGGGGTTCTGGGATTCAAGTACGAAGAGGAGAAGCGAGACACAGGGATGACGGGTCTGGCGGGACTGCCGATATACTTGGATTTGCTGCATGCGATGGGCATATCGGAGTTGATCGGGCGTCATTTTCATATGAAGCAGCGGGGCTGGACGGATGCACAGAGGGTATCCAATATCGTAGAGATAACCCCTCTATCACCCCACCGGAGACGCTCATAAAAAAAAGCAGATGCTGCGCTTCGCCGCTAATTCCGGTTAGCGAAAATGGTTAGCAGGAATCGCCCGTCAACCGGATGGACATCCTTTCCGGAAAGGTTGCCGTCACGGGCAGACTGGACGGGGTTCATCCACAAAACGTTTGAGCAGGAGGAGCCTTGCGTCAACCTCTTTTTGCAGATTGTCCAGATCCTCCTGGTTATAATGGGCGAACCGGCGCATCAGCTTCAGGTAGTCGGTCAACGGACGCGGATGATGCACTTCCACGTTAAACGTCAACCGGCTGTTCTCCATCTCCCAGAGCGGAAAGAAGTTGGTATCCACCGCCAGCCGGCATATCTCCACGCCCTTGTCCTCAGCGGCGCGCCAACCGGTGGGGCATGGGCAAAAGAGGTGGATGTATGAAAGCCCGTTCTTGATGCTCTTGGCCTTCTCGAGCTTCATGGCGAAGTCGTCCAGGTGGCTCAAGGTGGCGGTGGCCACATAAGCCGCACCCTGCAGAGCCAGCAGCAGAGGAACGTACTTCTGCGGCCGGGACTTCCCGCGGCTCATCGGTCCGATCTGGGTGGTCTGGGTCCAGGCATGCGGCGGGGTAGTGCTGCTGCGCTGGATGCCGGTGTTCATGTAGCCTTCGTTATCATAACAGATATGGATTATATTTTCACCGCGCTCGGTGGCGCCGGAGAGCGGTTGGAAACCGACATCGGTGCTGGTGCCGTCGCCAATAAACCCCACGACATTTGCCTCCTGATGGGTGCGGTTCCAATAGCGTTTGACCCCGGTCATGGTGGAACTGACATTGGTCATCAGGCAACCGAAAGTCGGCATTTTGGTGGACCCACCCATATTGCAACAGGAAGGGGCGCCGAAATAAATCGTGTTCGGCCCTAAAACGCGGGAGACAACGCGGATGGCCAGTTCGGCCGTGCAACCGCTGCACAGGGCTAACCCCGGGGATACCGGGTCGTCCATAACGTAGTGGTCGATAATCTTCTTGCTCTGGGCAAAACGGAGTACGCCATGGGGACAGGCGGCCACACACTTGGGTTCGCCGCCGCAATAATCGCATTTTACGGCTATGTCGTCCACGTAGATTCCGTCGTATGGGCAACTGCTTTCGCAGCTCCCGCAACCGGTGCACAACTCCTGGCCTACGGTAACGATGCCGTTATCATTACGGCTGAGGGCACCCGTGGGGCAGGACGGCACGCAGGCCGGCTCGCCGCACTGGTTGCACAGCGCAATGCCCCATCTATCGGCTTTTTTTACTTTTTTAATGCCGGCCAAACCGCCGGGGGTTTTTTGGGGGCAGACGTCAACGCAGGCATGACAATCCTCCGGGCAGAGACCCTGCCGCATGAACATCGTATCGCGATACATGAGATCATTCCTTTCCTAAAAACTATATTGCCCGAGACTATTCGAGCCCGCCCCACAGGATGTTGGCCTCTATTTTTCGTCCGGACGCGGCCTCTTTGAGAACCGCCAGGGCTTTGCGAATACGGTCCTTGGAGATATCCAAACCCCCGAGACCTTCGATGAAGTCCACGAAAGCCACCCCGGGAAGCTGATGCCTGAGTGCACTGGCTTCCATGTACAGGTGGCCGCAATCCCAGCCGTAGCAAACGCTGCGGTCAATCACGCCAACCACTTTTTTGCCTTTTAATGCTTTCAACAGTTCTTGTTCCGGGAACGGCCTGAAGACGCGGATGCGCGCCATGCCGGCCTTTATTCCGGCATTACGGGCCTCGTCCACAACCACCTTGATGGTACCGGCGGCACTACCGGCGGTCAGGAATAGGATATCGGCGTCATCGGTGCGGTAGGTGTCCACCAGCCCCCCGTGACAGCGGTTGAAGATCTTCTGGAAATCCTTTTCAATTTCCGGCAGTTTTGACTTGACCCGCTCCATCGCCTGACTGTGTTTGTAGTGATACTCCGCCACAAGTTCCCCTTCGTTGGCAAGGGGGCTAATGGAGAAATGCATCTTTGCGCCCGGATCTAACCGCAGGCGTTTCATATCTGCCAAAGGCTTAAAGAATTCGTTTACCTTTTCCTGGTCGGGGATCTCCACCCGCTCGGAAAGGTGGGACAGGTAGAAACTATAATACTCCCCGAAAACTGGACAGTGGAATAAGGTGCATGATAGCCTGCCATCGGAGGAAAGGAGAGCAAGGATGGACAGGAA
>JAFGRP010000235.1 GCA_016935075.1 Deltaproteobacteria bacterium
ATATGGACATCGATGATATAGAGCGGTTCCATCCCGCCGCCCAGATCGCCGAGCCTGTTCTTTAATTCGAGGAGTTGTTTCTCCGAGTCCCGCAAGGCCTTCCGGAAACGCCGGATTTCCCCGGTCACCAGCCCCGGATCGCTCAGCTTGTAAAAGGAAACATGGGCGTCCAGACGATCGAAAAGATAGGCCTTGCCGATAACGATTCCCGGTGAAACACCGATCCCCTTCATGACAAACGTTTTCTTCAAATCATCATCAGCCATGAAATTCCTGATCCTCTATTCCCGCAGAGCGGATATCGTATTTTAAACCCCGCGCCGTTATGTTTCTCCGAACTTTCCTTCGATCAGGCAGGTAAAGGCCGCGACCGCCTCTCTCGCATCGACACCCTCAATGTGAATGGTCAAACGGCTGCCCTGGGGACAGTCAAGCGTGAGAATCTCCAGGATGCTCCGCCCGTTGACCGCGACACCGTCCTTCTCCAGGGTAATCTCCGCCTGGAAGCGGTGGGCCGTTTGCACCAGCTTGGCGGCAACCCTCGCATGGATCCCCAACCGGTTCGTGATTTCAAACGTTCTTGTTTGTACCATATCAGAAAGAAATACCCATGCACAAGAGGGTCATTCCGTACAAAATCTTCACCGGAGAGATCCCTTTGTGAATCCCCAGGGCGGAAAGGATGAACAAGCCCAGGGCTGCCGCCGCCGGAATCTCCGACGGGAAGTCCCGTGGAAGGCAGGCCATTTCGACGGTCACGGCCGCCAGGACGCCGATCAGAATAAGCGAAAGGAAACGGATCCTTCCGGCCGCCGCCGGAAGATCCAGCTCCCGGATAAAGTCGATCCCGCTTTTGCCCCGGCGGTAACCTTCGAGAAAACCCTTTCCCCGAACCCAGAGATGGCACGGATTGTAGAGGAGCAAAAAAGCGAGCGGCGCCGCCAGGTTTCCCGTGAAAGCGACGATCACGGCTCCGACGGCAGAAAATGACCGGAGCGCCCCCCAGAAAAAAGAATCGCCGATTGCCGCGTAAGGACCCATGAGGGCCTTCTTCAGCTCCACCGCCTCCGATGTGCGCCCATCTTCCTCGATCCGCACCACGGCGCCGATAACCGGCGCAACCATATAGGGATGGGTATTGAACATCTGTAAATGGCCGGTGAGTGATGCCGCGATCCTGATTGGATCACCATCCTGCCGGCGGATCATGGGAAGCACGGCAAAGGCAAATCCCAGATTCTGCATCCTCCAGAAGTTGAAGGAGACCTGGATGGTCAGGGAACGAAGGAAAATGCCGAGCAGCGTCGAACTTTTCATCATCAAACCGCCATGAGCGGGATTGTACCCGCAAACCGAAGGCCACACGGGTTTTTAAAAATCCGCATGAATCCTCCGCTGCCGCGCCCACTCTTTAGCCGCACAGGTTGTCATAACAGATTTTGCGTAACATGAACGGCCCGCTAAAGTCAATCGATTCACATCCCAGGGTGCAGCATTTTTTTCGCAATTTCGGTGAGATATAGCGGTGAAATATTTTCTGAAATATTTTCTTGACATCATTTTCGTATTCTGATATGAAAATATGATTTTCAAAAGGGGATGACCGACCCGACTTGGCCATGAACATGGTTCTGGAAATGGGTCGGTTTTTTTAGCAGGCTGTTGACCGGGAGCGCATACCACAATCCCCGCCTTTGGCGGGGATAAGGGGCGCAATTAGAAACAGAAGGTTTCCTTGCCGGGAAGCACCGCCCTTTGGCGGGCTTCCAAAACGCCCATCTGCTGCGTTTCCCTTATCCTTCGCCGCTCAACGTACCTTAAAGTACGCCTCACGGCTCAGGATTTCGGGGGCCTTGTATCTGGGTATTTTTGAACAGCCTGTAAACGAGCCTTTTTCAACAGGCTCTTGGAATTCAACAGTTCCGTCACAGGTGAAGGAAAGAGGAGAGAACCATGATTTGTCAGACGATTAAAAAAGGAATCGAATGCGGCTTCATGACGAAGAAAGGCTGCGGATTCAACGGGGGCGCCTGCCATGCCATCATCGATCAGTGCGAAGGTTGCGGCAAGGTGATCGAGTGCCCTACGGGCAGATACTGCCGCATTTATCCGGATCCGGCCGGCAAATGGCGGATCGGAAAATGTCCCACAGCCACCCATCTCAAGGTTGAAATCAAAGAAACGATGCAGAAGATCAATCCGCTCAAGGCGTCCAAGCGGGCCAATAAAAAATAGCACCGGTGGTGATGTGCTTTTTTTCGGCAGGCGGGCGTTTCAGCCTGCCTAACGGACGATTTCCCGAATCATGCGCAGACCTTTTTCGATCTCATCGAGGAGTCCGTCCCACCGGTCCCGTCCGGCGACCGCTTCCTCGCCCCGCATCTTTTGGAGCTGTTTCCTGGCCCCGTTGATGGTGAATTTCTCCTCGTAGAGAAGCGTCCGGATCATCAGCAATTCCTCGACATCCTTATGCCGGTAGAGCCGCTGATCGGATCGGGTGCGAATCGGTCTGACCGTTTTGAACTCGGACTCCCAGTAGCGGACCACGTAGGGCTTGACACCCAATAACCGGCTGACCTCGCCGATGCGGAAATAGGACTTGTCGGGAATCGACACCTTCATCATCCAATCCCAATATCACGCGTGACGTCCCGGGTTTCCGGCATCGGGTTCGCCGCATTCGGAATGATTAAAAGGTCCGGATCAGTCGTTGAGCGCCTTGCGAAGAACCTGGCTGGATTTGAACGTCAGCACCCTTCGCGCCGAGATGGCAATCTCGTCACCCGTCTGCGGGTTTCTGCCGCGCCGGGATTTTTTCTCCTTGACGACAAAATTTCCAAAACCGGAAATCTTGATCTTCTCACCTGCCGTCAGGTTTTCCTTGATGATATCGAATACGGACTCAACGATCCTTGCAGAATCCTTTTTCGAAATCCTCGGTTCCAGCTTCTCGTACACATCCTGAATGATATCGATCTTTGTCATTTTCTGCCTCCTCCGATGGTTACAACTTGGTCTGTTCTTATCTGATGGATGCCCCTGTCGCATGAACGATCTTCTGCACAATTCTCGCGTGGACTTCATTCACCTCGTCATCCGTCAAGGTCCGGTCCGCACCGCGATATGAAAACCGCAATCCCAGACTCTTCATCCCCGCAGGGATGTTCCCGTGTTCATATACATCAAAAATTTGAGTTTTTTCAAGTAATTCTTCAAGAGAATCTGCCGCCGCCCGAAGCATCTCTGCCGCCGCCACCTCCCGGCGGACCAGAAAGGCGACGTCCCGCGAACTCGATGGAAAGCGGGGAATGTTGCGGAAGACCGCCTTCCCGGAATAATTTGCCGCCAGAAGATCCAGATCCAGTTCGCACACCATAACCGTTCCGATCAGATCCATACGGGCCAGGACATCCGGATGCACCTCTCCCAGAAAACCGATCTGCGCCTCCCCGCCGAACACACCACAGGATTTTCCCGGATGCAGGAACGGCTCCCGGACGCCTTCCCGGAACGAGGGAGCGGCAATCCGGAGGGCATCCAGAATATTTTCGACGCAACCCTTCAGATCATAAAAATCCGCCTGCAGACCCTGAAAATGCCATCGGTCTTCATATCGCCGGCCGGTGATGAGAAAGGCCGCGCGGTTGTATTCCCTGGGCTGTTTCCCTTCCTCCTGCCGGATGAACGTTCGGCCCGTTTCAAAGATCTTCAGATCGAAGCATCCGACATCGGCGTTTCTCCGGACATTGGACAGAAGGCTTTGGACCAGGGTCGTCCGCATCACCGCCTGCTCTTCCGTCAGGGGATTCCGGATCCGGACATGCAGGCGCCGCTCGTCCGTTTCGGGCAGGCCGAGTTGATCAACGGCACCCGGAGAGACAAAACTGTAATTGATCACCTCCTGATAACCGGCGCCGGTCATGATCTCACGGATCCGCGCCTCAACCGTACTTTTCCCGTTCGCAACCCCGGCGATCACCGAAACGGCGGGAAGGGTTGCGGGTACCCGATCGTATCCGTGCACCCGGGCAATCTCCTCGACGAGATCGATCTCCCGGGAGATATCCACCCGGCAGGCCGGGGGGGTCGCGCGGAGGGTTCCTTCCCCCTTCGATTCAACCGTCATCTTCAGGTTCTCGAGGATCCGTACCACCTCCGCTTCTTCAACCGCGACACCCAGTATATCAAGGATGCGATTCAAGCGCAGGGGGATATCCTTTGCAGTCGCGACGATCCGGGGGTACTGATCGATCACCCCCCGGCAAACCGTTCCTCCGGAAAGTTCCGCCATGAGACCCGCCGCCCGGTCGAGCGCCCGGATCACCCCCTCGGGATCGATCCCCCGCTCGAAACGGAAGGCGGCGTCGGTTCCCATCGCCAGTGCGCGCGAGGTGCGGCGGATGGATGAAGGGCTGAAATAGGCGCTCTCCAGCAGGATCGTCTCCG
>JAFGRP010000236.1 GCA_016935075.1 Deltaproteobacteria bacterium
CCAAAGAATCTTAAACTCTGGCTGAAAACACCTGGCACATCCGACTGGGAGGCTGTTGACCTGGAACGCCACTTCGACAGGAAGGTCAAATAGAACCAAAATTGTTATCATGTGCGCTGCGACCGGCCAACCATTGTCGTTTATCATAAACGGGTGGGCGGCCAACAAGGAGGATTTGAAAATGGCATATTATCTTTTTGTGCCTGGAGGCAAACGTAAAAAAGACGATTGGGATGATGTTCGTGCTGTACTGGAATCGCATGGTCAGCGAACCGATGCCATTACATTGTCGGATCCCGAACACTCTACCCTGAGCGATCACATATCCGAAGTGTGCAGCAGGATAGACTCAGTCAAAGTTCGAGATATTTACTTAGTCGGGCACAGTTATGCCAGTTTCGTTATTACCGGTGTCGCAAATACCATACCTGAAAAAATAGCAAGATTGATCTTCGTAGATTCTTCAATTCCGGAAAACGGCAACTCGCTGTTTGATATTTTTCATTTGGCCGGCATTGATCCAGGAAAATTCGGTGTTCCGGAATGGCCCCCTTTTACGGAGCGTCTTTTCTTCGATCAAGCCATCATTAAGAAAATACCAAAAGCATACATTCATTGCATTCATAGCCAGTTTTTGGAGATGACGCAGAACATTTCCCGGAATTTTAGAAAACAAGCCGAAGGTAGAAACTGGATCTATACAAAGACAGGGGATTCTAACTGGTCTTATTTCGAACTTGATTCCGACCACTATTGTATGCTCAATAATCCCAAGGAGTTGGCTGATATTATTTCTCAGCCCTGAATGAACTGTTCTATTATGAAGATCGTGAAGGCCGCGTTGTTCATGCCGGCGATGTTCTTGCTGGCGATGGGTTTCATCATGGGCGAGGCTATGGAAGCCAGTGCGCTGTCCAAGGAAATCGCCCCCGACGTTTCTCCCGAAATTCTTGAAAAGCTGCTTCCGGATGCCGAGGTCTACATGACGGGCAGCGGCTCGAAAGAGGTGCTGCTCCTGGCGGATCCTTTCTGCGAGAACAGCAGAAAGACCTACCGGCTATTGCAGACCCGCCTGGAGCAGATCCGGACCTTGAGGATTCTCTGGGTTTCCGCCTTTCCTGAAAAAGGGTCGGAGATTGTGGCCGCCGCCGCGATGAAAATGCAGGCTTCCGGAAAGGGGGAATCCGCCCTGAAGACGGTTTTCAACCTGGATATTCCTCCGTCCGCGAAGATCGGGAGGGCGCGGGAGGACGCCCTGGTCATTGTGAACGAAAAATTCAGGGCGGACCTGGGTGAGATGGATCTCCATCACTTGAAACCGGAGTTGGAGCAGTTGCAAGGGAGCACGAATCTGGCGAAAGAAACAGGCTATACGGGAACGCCGCACTTCATCGTGGGCGGGCGAGTGCTCCACGGATATTCCGGCCCGGCGCTCCGGATATTGCTGAAACAGGGGCCCTGACAATCAGGCGGACCGTTTGATCAAAAGGATAGCAGCTCTCTAATGTAGAAATCAAAGACCTGAACCATCTATGATCATTAGAGAAAGGAATTTGATGCCATGGACCTGTCCCAATTTCTCAAAACTGTAGAAATCCTGTCCGACCTGAATGAACAAGAGGTTTCCCTGCTGGCCGCAGATGCCGAAATTTTCACTTACCCCAGTCAGGGGCTCATCCTGGAGAGAGGCGATATCGGGAGGTCACTCTGGATCGTGTATGACGGATCGGTCGAAATATCCTTGCAGGACACGGACGGGCGCGTGAAGGTTCTCGCATCGCTGGAGAGGGGCAGCATCTTCGGTGAAATGTCCATTATGACCGGGGAACCTGCAGGGGCGGACGTCAAGGCGGCACAGCCCTGCAAGGTTGTCAGAATTCCCCGCGAGACTTTTTCGAAGATCGTCGCGAGCAATCCGAAGACGCTCGGCAAATTTACCCGCATGATCACCAAAAGACTCTTCCAGAATGAAATGGAAGAGCAAAAAGCCCTGAAGGACCTTGCCCGCAAAGAAAACGATGACCCCTATGACTTGAATTTCTCCTCCGTGTCCGAGCCCATGAAAATCCTGGTCATCAATTGTGGCAGCTCCTCACTCAAATATTCACTTTTCGATACGGCAAAGAGAGAGCCTTTAATTGAGGGACTGGTCGAAAAGATCGGTTCCGGCGATGCCTCTCACAAAATAAAGACGGTCGAATTTAAAAGGGATGATGCTGTTCCTGAAGTGATGAACATGGAAGCGGCTTTCGATGCCATGATCCATACGATCTCGGATGCAAGGCACGGCGCCATCAAAAACTTAAGCGAGATCAAGGCCGTTGGCCATCGCGTCGTTCATGGAGGATCCGATTTTTCAAGCTCCGTCGTCATCAACGAAAAGGTCACGGATGTGATCAAATCGCTCTTTGCCCTGGCACCGCTGCACAATCCGTACAATCTTGAAGGCATTGAAATGATGAAGAAGCTTCTGCCCGATGTGCCCCAGGTGGCGGCATTCGACACGTCATTCCATATGGGCATGCCCGATAAGGCTTACACCTATGCCCTCCCCTTTGCCGTCTGCGAAGCGGAGCATATCCGCCGTTACGGTTTTCACGGCACCAACCACCGGTTCGTCGCTCTGAGCGCCGCGACTTTCCTGAAGCGGCCGGTCGGAGAGTTGAAGGTCATTTCCTGCCATCTCGGAAGCGGCTGTTCCATCTGCGCCATCGATCACGGACAGAGCATCGATACCAGCATGGGCCTGACGCCGCTGGAAGGACTTGTCATGAGCACGAGAGCCGGAGATATCGACCCCGGCATAATCCTGCACCTCATGAGACATTCGGGAATGAGCGCGGATGAAGTAGACAAGATGCTGAACAAGGATAGCGGTCTCAAGGGAATCACCGGAAAGAGCAACGACATGCGTACAATTCTGCAGGCGGCGGAGGCAGGGGATCTTCGCTGCAAACTGGCCATCGGCACCTTCTGTTACCGGGTCAGAAAATATATAGGCTCCTACATTGCGGCACTGGGCGGCCTTGATGCACTCATTTTCACCGGCGGCATCGGTGAAAACTCAATCGAAATACGCGCCAGAATCTGCCAGGGACTTGAAACATTCGGCATCACTCTCTTCGATGACATCAACCGGCAAACACGGGCGCAGCGGGGTAAAATCGTTGATGTCTCGGAACCCGGCTCCCGGGTGCGTATCCTGGTTGTTCCCGCTGACGAAGAAAAAATGATCGCCAGAGAAACCATTCACGCCCTGGGCAGGGTCATCACAAAAGAAGACGTCCAGAAGTTTCGTTCCAGGCCGATACCGCTGAGCACCTCAGCCCATCATATCCATCTCAGCCAGGTCCACTTTGAAACGCTTTTCGGCAAAGGGCGGACCATGACGCCAAAATCGGAATTGAGCCAGCCGGGGCAGTTCGCTGCTGCGGAGGTGGTCAACCTCGTCGGCCCGAAGGGGCGGATAGAGCATGTCCGTATTCTTGGCCCGGCACGCAGGGAATCCCAGGTGGAAATTGCGCGAACGGAGCAGTTCACGCTCGGAATTGACGCTCCCATCAGGGATTCCGGAGACATTGAGGGCACGCCGGGACTGATCATTGAAGGAGATGTCGGCAAGGTCAAACTGGAAAAAGGGGTCATATGCGCAAAGAGGCACATCCATATGTCCCCCGAGGAAGCGCTTCTTCTCGGTCTTCGCGACAGGGATGTGGTCATGGTCAAGGTAAAGGGTGTACGGGAGTTGATCTACGGCGACGTCCTGGTCAGGGTACATCCCGATTTCCGGATGGACATGCACCTCGATACCGATGAAGCCAACGCGGCGCAGATCTCGGAAGGGGTGATGGGATACATCGATGCCATCCAGCACAGGCATTACGTATAGCATAATATTTCAGATCAATGGAAACCGGACCCCGGACGGGGGTCTGCGACAAAAAAGTAGGTAGAAAAAATAACGATGACCCCCATCGTTTGATGTAACGCGCGTTTGCATCGCAAGGAGGAAGATATGATCCATCGAAAGGGATTCATTCTGTGCGCCGCGATCATCCTGACCTTCATTTCCGCGCCGGCCTGCATGGGGGAAGCGAACTTCGTCTCCCGCGAACAGGTGGATCTGATCAAGCTGCTTGCACCGCCCCCTCCGGATCATTCGCCCCGGACCCAGACTGAAATCCTTGAACTCATCCAGATCCAAAAAACGCGTACCCCGCAGGAAAAGACTCTGGCGGCATCGGACGACAGGCTTTCCGTCTTCCGGTTGGCTTCGACCGTCCTGGGACCCCGGTTCACATGGGAAAACCTTCCTCTGACCGAAAAATTTTTCAAGCGTCTTGCCAGGGACGGAATATCCATCTTTGCCATTGCAAAAGAGAAATGGAACAGAACGCGCCCCTTTGGGGTGAGCGCTGACATCAAGGTTTGTTCCGAGCATGCGTCGAGCGGGGCCTATCCCAGCGGCCACAGCACCTTCGGCTACCTGGCTGCCATCGTCCTGGCCGACATGGTCCCGGAAAAAAAGGCGGAGCTTTTTGAGAGGGCCGATCAATACGCCGGAAATCGGATGGTCTGCGGGGTCCATTATCGAAGCGACATCGAAGCGGGGCGGATCGCGGGAACGGTCATTGCCGCATTCGCCATGCAGAATCCGCAATACTGCAAAGAATTTGAAGAGGTCCGGAAGGAGGTGCGAAAGACCCTCGGACTTCCATAATATTCCGGGGACATGATGCGATCCCTTAGGGCTTCCGCATCATGTCCCCCCAGCAGCTCTATTTCGCCGGCTCCGGCGCCTTGTCCAGCGCGATCCGGAGCACCTCCATCATCTCGTCCACGAAGTGGAAGACGATCTCCCTGCACACCTTTGCCGGGATGTCCTCCAGGTCCTTCCTGTTCCATTTCGGCAGGATGATCGTTTTCACGCCGGCCCGGTGGGCGGCGATAACCTTCTCCTTGACCCCGCCGACCGGCAGGACCAGTCCCCGGAGTGTGATCTCGCCCGTCATGGCAAGGTCCTTCTTCACCGTCCGGTTCGTCAGCAGCGACGTGAGCGCGGTCAGCATCGTGATCCCCGCCGACGGCCCGTCTTTGGGTGTGGCTCCGGAGGGAACGTGAATGTGGATGTCCGTCCCCTTGAGGAAATCCTTCGCGATCCCCAATTCCTGCGCGTTTGCGCGGAGGAAGCTGAGCGCCGCGGTGGCCGATTCCTTCATCACGTCTCCCAGTTGCCCGGTCAGGGTGAGACCGCCCTTTCCCTTCATGGCCGTCGCCTCGACGAACAGGATATCCCCGCCGGCCGGCGTCCAGGCGAGCCCCATGACGACCCCCGGCTTTGAGGTCCGGGCGGCCGCCTCCTCTGTGATCCGGACGGAGCCGAGGAACCGGTGGAGATCCCGCGCCGTGATCTTTGCCCTTTCGATCGTGCCTTCGGCGATCTGGCTGGCGACGCCCCGGCAGACCGCGGCGAGTTCCCGCTCGACATTTCGCACCCCCGCCTCCCGCGTATAGCCGGTAATGATTTTGCCGATGGCGCTCTTCGTGATCCGGATCTGTTCCGGTTTCAGGCCGTTCGCCTCCGTCTGCCGCGGGATCAGGTAACGCTGGGCGATCCGGATCTTCTCGTCGATCGTGTAGCCGGGCAGTTCGATTACCTCCAGGCGGTCGCGGAGCGCCGGCGGTATCGTCTCCAGGATGTTGGCCGTTGTGATGAACATCACGTGCGACAGGTCGAACGGGACGTCCAGGTAGTGGTCCGAGAAGGAGAAGTTCTGCTCCGGGTCGAGGACCTCCAGGAGCGCCGAAGAGGGATCGCCGCGGAAATCGCTACCGACCTTGTCGATCTCGTCCAGCATGAAGACGGGGTTGTTTGACTCCGCCCGCCGGATCCCCTGAATGATCCGTCCCGGCAGCGCCCCGACGTAGGTCCGGCGGTGGCCGCGGATCTCCGCTTCGTCGTGAATGCCGCCCAACGAAATGCGGATGAACTTCCTTCCCAGAGCCCGGCCGATGGAGTGGCCAAGGGAGGTCTTACCCGTCCCCGGCGGGCCGGCAAAACAGAGAATCGGCCCTTTCGAATCCGGCTTCAGCTTGCGGACGGCGAGGTATTCGATGATTCTTCGTTTGGCCTTCTCCAGCCCGTAGTGGTCTTCGTCCAACACGCGCCGCGCCTTTTTGATATCGAGGTTGTCCTCGCTGCGCTCGTTCCAGGGAAGCGCCGTCATCCAGTCGAGATAGGTCGCCGCGACGGTGTATTCCGCCGAGGAAGGGTGCATTTTGGAGAGCCGTGCGAGCTCGCGCTGCGCCTCCTTTTTCGCCTCCTCGGGGAGGTTCTTTTTTTCGATCTTCGCGCGGTATTCCTCGATTTCGACCTTTTCGTCGTCCGTTTCGCCCAGTTCCTTGCGGATCGCGCTGAGTTGCTGGCGGAGATAGTACTCCCGCTGGCTCTTGTCCATGTCGTCCTTCACCTGGGACTGGATCTTGCTGCCCAGTTCGAGGATCTCCACCTGGTGGTTGACCAGGCGCGTCACCTCGCGGAGGCGCTCCTTCACGTCGAGGATCTCCAGGAGCTTCTGTTTCTCCTCAATCGGCGCGTTAATCACGGAGGCGACGATGTCGGACAGGATACCGGGCTCGGAAACCGTCTTGGCCATCGCCCCGAACTCCTGGGGGAGGAAGGGGGAGAGTTTCACGATCCGCTCGAAGAGGCCGACGAGGTTCGCCATCAACGCCTCGACCTCGATGTCCTTGACCTCCCGGTCCTCCAGATTCTCCACGCGGGCGCGGAGGTAGGGCTTCCCCTCCAGGAGCTCGACGATGCGGAACCGGCCGATTCCCTGGAGGAGAAGCTGGGTCTTGTTGTCGGCGGTCTTGGCCATCCGGAGGATGACGACGCTCGTGCCGACGCCGTAAAAATCCTCTATTTTGTGCGGGCCTTCCGCCTGATCGCACGACTGTTTGAGCATGACGAGGCCGATCAGGCGGTCGCCCGCCATCGCCTCGTCGATCAGGCTGACCGCAGAGGCGCCGGAAACCTCCAGCGGGAAAAGCATCTTCGGAAAGACGAAGGCGCCCGCGAGCGGCAGCACCGGAAGGATCTCCGGAATGCTTGCAATTTTCATTTCCCCAGACGCTTTCTGTGACATGAGAACCTCCAATATATCTCAAGCAGAATCAACTGCCTTGAATGCTGATCTTGTGCACGCGGTCCAAGGGCCGCCTGGCGAGCCGGATCTCCAGGATGCCGTCGCGGCAGACCGCCCTGACCTTTTCCATATCGATCGGAACAGGGAGCGTCAGATTCCGCTCGAAATGGCCGCAGGAGATCTCGGCCAGACGGTAGCGGGCATCCCCCTCCCGCGGTCCGCCTTCCCTAACCCCGAAGATCTTCACCGTACGGGAACTGATCTCCAGGTTGATCTCTTCTCTCGGGACACCGGCGATTTCGGCCAGGATGACGATCTCTTTGCCGGTCTCATAGATATCGATCTGGGGTCGCCACCGCTGACGGGAGAGCGTGAACCGCGGCTGGGCCGCGCGCAGCATCTCTTCGACGGTCCGGCGGAATTCGGACTCGACGCCTTCCGGATTGTCCACGAATCGGATCTTGATGTAATCCATGCCTGACTCCTGTTTGCCATAAACTTCCGATTTTGCCTTCCGGTTCCTTCGCCCGGGCCATGCACCCGGTTGGAAACCTTTTTTGGAAGATATGCATCCCATCCTCCCGCGTCAAGGGGAAGGATATTTCCCGGATTGTGTATGATGATCATCCCGCCTGTCCAGCGGCCGCGATGATCTCCGCAATTTCACCGTCTTTCAAGCCACGGATCGCTCCGGTTGTCCCGCGGATGAGAGCCCTTTTGCACACCATACGGGGACGATCACACAGATTCGCGTCATGATCGCATCAACGGTCCCTGTCGTTTTTGAACAGGTTCTCTTCAAGGCCGGTATTGACCTTCCAGTCGCTGTAGGAGATGTCGATATCCCCTTCACCGCTCACCTCGTCGAGCCGGCGCATCCCCCCGGAAATGGGATTGTCGCTCGTGTTGAACGAAGAGCCGTCGGAAGGCGTCTCCGCCTCCGGAAAGGTGAGGTGGATGCGGACGTTTCCCGGCAGCAGCCAGGTTTCCGGTCCCTGGGAAACCGTCCTATAGGAGAGCTTCACCAGCCCTTTGGTGCCCCCGAAGGAGAGGTACTCCACCTGGAGGATCCGCCCGGGAACACCCCCGATCCAGACCCGGTAATACCGGATCCGGCTTTTGGCGTCGAGCGGTTCCACACGGTACATGTCCGTCCGCATCTGAGCCAGGTTTTCGCTCTTGAGATAGGTGATCCGGTTTTTTTCGGGGTCGAATTGCATGGGGTTGAAGACGCCGCTGTTGCGGGGGATCGGTGCAAAGCTCTTCGTTTCGATATGGAACCGGTCGGGCCGCTTGAAATAGAGGACGGCGGAAAAATCCGGTATCCGGATGGTCGGCATCAGGACCTTGGCGCTGATTTTGGCGGTGTAGTCGTTGAGGTTCCTGTAGGGTTTGAGGATCTCGGCAAAGACCAGCCCGGGATCGGGCTCCGACGCCGCGCCCGTCTTCTGCTGCGTCCACGCCGCTGCCGGCAACAGGAGCAGCAGCGCCAGGGCGATCCGGAAGGATATGCGAATCATGACCTTGTTCATTTTACGACAGGATGTCCTTTCTGGCGAAATAGCCCATGGCTGCCAGGAAAAAAGCCGCCATGAAGCCGGTCAGGACGGCGACGTTTATCCGGATCGTCCCCCAGGGGATCGGATCGTCGAACACCTTCTGCCAAGCGTCGAAATAGTGAACGAACAGGTACGGACGGATCGCCTGAAACAGCTCGAAGGGCAGGCTGATGATGATGATGCTTACGATGATCACCGCCATCGTGGCGATGATCGGACCGATGGAGTTGTCGGTCAATGAGGAAAAAAGAAAGCAGAGGGAAGAGACGACGAACATTGCCAGGGTGGCAAGCCCGTAGGCCATCAGGAAGTGGCAGGGCAGTTGGGATTCCGGGATGACGAGGATCCCCCGGCGGATGATGAGCAGATCGCCGCTGCCGAAGGCCGCGAGCGACAGACCCAGCGTCAGGCCGCCGATGAAAAGGACCATGACCGCGGTGTAGATCAGCGTAACGATGAACTTGGCCGCGATGATCCGGGTCCGGGAGACGGAATGGGTGAGCAGAAAACGGAAGGTTCCGGCGTTCCCCTCGCCGGCGATCTGGTCTCCCGCCACGATGGTCAGGACGATGGGGATGTGCACCCAGAGGGCGCCCATGAAGAAAAAGCCGAAAAACCAGCCGTTGAGAACGTTGCCGCCGATCACGAAGTCGTTTTGCAGAAGCGAAAGGAGATGCCTTTCGAAGGAGCGCTGCCCGCCCATTTTCAGTCCCGCCACGATCAGCGGGACAATGAGGCCGAAGGCGATGAAGCCGATGTAGGTGCGCCAGCGGGTAAAGGTCTTGATCAGTTCGAACCGGACCAGATGCAGCATTGTCCAACCCCTTTCTTCTTCCACACTTTTCCGGGCGTTCAGAACCCTCAGGCCTCGCGCCCCTCGATCAGATTCAGGAAATAGGTTTCCAGCGTCCGCCGGGGGACGAGGGCATTCACGTCGAAGCCGGCGCCGATCATCTGCCGGTTGAGCTCCGGGATCTTCTCCAGGTCCAGCTCCACGTGGATGCCGTCGCTGTGGATCGCCGCGAACCGGCAGGTCTCGATCGTTTTGAGAAAGCGCAGGGCCTCTTCCGGGCGGTCCGTTTTCAGAAGGACCGACGACGGCCCTTTTTTCAGGAGCTCCCGGACGCTGCCGGCTGCCCGGAGCCGGCCCTGATGGATGACGGCCATCCGGGTTGCGATCAGTTCCACCTCGTACAGCAGGTGGGATGAGAGAAACACGGTTACCCCCCGCTCGCGGGAGAGCTCCAGGATCAGTTCCCGTATCTCCTTCATCCCCTGCGGATCGAGGCCGGTCGTGGGTTCGTCGAGGATCACCAGTTGCGGATCGTTGAGCAGGATCAGGGCCAGGCCCAGGCGCTGGTTCATCCCGTGGGAATAGGTTCTCACCGGGTCGCCTGCCCGGTCGGCGAGCCCCACCCGTTCCAGATGCTCCATGATCCGGCGGCGGGTCACGGGCCTCTGCAAGCCTCCCAGGATTTCCAGGTTGCGCAGGGCGGAGAGGTGGCTGTAAAAGGCCGGTTTTTCGACCACGGCTCCCACCTTCTGAAGGGCCCTGTGCCGCACCCTTGTGAGCGACGCCCCGAAGATCTCCACGTCCCCTTCCGTGGGAAAAACCAGATGCAGGATCATCCGGATGGTGGTGCTCTTCCCCGCGCCGTTGGGACCCAGGAATCCGAAGACGTCGCCCTGCCGGACCTCGATGTTCAAATGGTCCACAGCCACCCTGTTTGCATAGCGCTTGGTCAGGTCGATGGTGCGCAAAACGGTATCGGACATGGCGCAGACGGACCTCCCGGTTCCGTGAAGGGCGAGTCACTTTGCTCGCTTCGAATATACCTGAATTGCCGGGTCTGATCAATCATTTCATCCGGCATGTCATCCGGCGCCCGGTTCGCCCGCCCCGCAAAGATGCCCCCTTTCCGTTCGGCGTGTGATAATAACCCCTTGACATAAAACACGCCTTTCCGTATCTTCAGCCCACGCAAGGCAACCCAATTCAATCACAAGGATGAAGCCATGAAACCGGTAAAGAAAACGTTACTCTTGTCCCTGGCCGTGCTGTTTGTTGTCAGTGCACTCGCCCATGCACAGGGCTTTGAATACGGAGAAAGCAAGCCTCACAAGGGAAAGGAGGCAACCCCGACAGTGGCCTACATTATGCTGCTTAAAAACCCTGCGCGCTCCTTCCTCGTGGATGTCAGAACCCGGCCTGAATACCAGTTCGTGGGCCATCCTGAAGGGGCATACAATATCCCCGTACGCTTCTGGTCCGGCAAGCTGGGGAAAAAGGAATATGACGAGGCGAACAACCCCGATTTTGCCAAGGATCTCCTGGCCCGTTTCAATCCCAAGACCGATACCCTCTTCTTCATGTGTCGCAGCGGCAGCCGAAGTTGGGTGGCCGCCGACGAGGCAGCCAAGGCGGGATGGCCGGAAGACAGGATTTTCAGCATCATGGGCGGTTTCGAGGGCGGCAAAATAGCGTTCAAAAAGAGCGCTTACTACGGGCAGCGCAAACTGGGCGGCTGGCGCAACGAGGGGCTCCCCTGGACCTACGATATTGACAAGAAACTGGTTTATCATCGGGATCTCGCCAAAAAATAAGGATCAAATCCTTTTTCCATAGGCCGGCAACGGATCGGGGCGGGCCTATGCCGCCCACGCATGGTGAGCGCAGGGATGCCGTTCTCACAAAAGCGCCCCGATCAGAGGACCAATGACGATCCGCACCACCGAGGGGATGAAAGGCGTGCGATGAAGCGGATGGACCGGTTGAAAAAGCTGATCCGGGTGGCGCGGGGAGAGGCGCCGCCCGACCTGGTTCTGGAGGGAGGACGGGTCCTCAACGTCTTTTCGGGCGAGATCATCCGGGCCGACGTGGCCGTTTGTAACGGGCAGATCGCCGGCGTCGGCCGTTATGACGGCCCCGAAGTGATCGACGTCCGGGGGGACTACATCAGTCCCGGCTTCATGGACGGTCACATGCACCTGGAAAGCACCATGCTTTCGCCCGGAGAGCTTGCACGGGCCGTTCTGGCGCGGGGCACGACGGCGATCATGGCCGATCCCCATGAAATCGCGAACGTCCTGGGAATAGAAGGCGTCCGGTTCATGCTGGAGGCGAGCCGGGGACTTCCCGTAGATTTCTATTTCCTCCTGCCATCCTGTGTTCCCGCGACCGGCCTGGAGACATCGGGGGCCTCTCTGTCTGCCGCGGATCTGACGCCCTTCCGGCGGGCAAACCGGGTTCTGGGCCTTGCCGAGATGATGAATTACCCCGGCGTTCTGGGCGGGATCGATCCGGTGATCGAGAAACTGATCGCTTTTCGCCGCAGGGTCCGGGACGGCCACGCCCCCCTGCTCTCGGGACGGGACCTCAACGCCTACATCGCCGCCGGCATCGGTTCGGATCACGAATGCACCGGACGGGCGGAGGCGGAAGAAAAACTCCGGCTGGGGATGCACATCATGATCCGGGAGGGCACACAGGCCAAAAACCTCAAGGAAATCATTCCTCTGGCGACCCTTCGCAACAACCACCACTGTTCGCTGGTGACCGACGATCTGCACCCCCACGACCTCCTGGCGCGGGGCCACCTCAATTGCCTGCTCGACCTGGCGATAGGGGAGGGGATGGATCCGGTGGAAGCCGTCCGGATGGTGACCTGCAACACAGCGCAGTACTTCGGCCTCCGGGACGTCGGCGCCGTCGCCCCGGGGTACCGGGCCGACATCCTGATTCTTTCCTCGCTTGCACCCGTCCGGGTGCGGAGCGTCATCAAGGGGGGAAGACGGGTATTCGACGAGGGGGAGTTCACCGGCGGGGCGTGGCCAAAGACAAAACAGCGGCAGGTCGGCGCCATGAACGTCCGGCCCTTCGGCCGCGATGCCTTCGCCGTCCCGCAGTCGGGGGGACAAATCCGAGTGATCGGTCTTATCCCCGGCCAGATCCTCACGCGACAACGCATTCTCGAACCGGCCGTCCGGGATGGCGCCGTCGTATCCGATACGGACCGGGACATCCAGAAGCTGGCCGTCGTGGAACGCCACCGCGGGACAGGGAGGATCGGTCTGGGGTTTGTGCAGGGGTTCGGCCTGAAGGAGGGGGCGCTGGTCTCGTCCGTTGCGCACGACTCCCATAACATCATCGCGGTCGGTTGCAACGATGAGGATCTCTTCACCGCGGTGAAGGCGGTCGAAGGAATGAACGGGGGGCTGGCGGCGGTCCGCGATGGCGAGGTCCTCGCCAGGCTGCCGCTTCCCATCGCCGGCCTCATGTCGGATAAGCCGCTGGCCGAGGTTGCCCGGGGTTGGGAGGATCTGCGCCAAGCGGCCCGTGATTTCGGTTCCGTGCCGGCCGAGCCCTTCATGGTTCTTTCCTTCCTTGCCCTGCCGGTGATTCCGGAGCTGAAGCTGACCGACAGGGGACTTGTCGATGTGAATCTCTTTCAACACGTGCCCCTCTTCACAGGGGATTGACAGCGGGAAGCATAAAGTGCAAAAAAATACGAAACATAATTTTGAAACTGACCCCCATGCCCGGCGCGGACATAACGAAGGATGAAAATCACCCCCACCCCTCCCTCCCCCGTCGAGGGGAGGGATGCAGGGAGGGGGGCATTTTCATATAAATGATGAAAGAGGACCTCGTAAAAAGTCGAAGATCTGTCACTCCTGCCCCCGCTTTCGCGAAGGTAAACTCCAGCAGGAGTCCAGAACTACCGAAAACACTGGATTCCGTGTCGAGCACGGAATGACAACACATAGCATGATCGATTTTTCTTACGATGCCGTCATAAAAGATCCGGAGGCGCAATGACGAACAGAGAAAAGATGATGGCCGTCTTCCGGGACGCCCTGGACTCGGCGCTCCCCGGGAATCTGGTTCGGGACACGCTGCGGTATGAGGCGGGCATCCTCATGATCGAAGGGAAAAGCTATCGTCTGGGCGACTGCCGGGAAGTTCATCTCTTCGGGAGCGGGAAGGCCTCGGTCGAGACGGCGCGGGCCGTCAAGGCGGTTCTGGGAGACCGGTTGACGGAGGGTTTCGTCGTTTCCAACTACGGCGCCGCCCTGGATGGGATTGCGGTGTTCGAAAGTTCGCACCCCGTCCTTACGGAGAACAGCGTTCGGGCGGCCGAAATTCTGATGCGGAAAATGTCTGTCCTTTCCGCGGACGACTTCTTGATCTATGTTCTGTCCGGCGGGAGTTCGGCGCTTATCGAGAAACCGGCGCCGCCGATCGCGCTGGCCGAAATGCAGGGGCTGGTGAAGGGGCTCCTTGCCAACGGCGTCCCCATCGGGGAGATGAACGTCGTCCGGAAGCACCTCTCACTCGTAAAGGGCGGGCGCCTGGGCCGGCTGTCGAAGGCGCGCGGGATCGTCCTGGTCGTCTCGGACGTTATCGGCGACGACCTGGAGGCGATCGGCTCCGCGCCGATGTTCTTCGACCGCTCCAGTTTTGCCGACACCCATGCCATCCTGAAAAAATACGGCCTCTGGGAGGCATCGCCGGAAAGCGTCCGGACGGCGATCCAAAAGGGGCTCAGCGGGGAGATGGAGGAGACGCCGAAGGGGCCGAACCCACTGATCGACCATTTTCTGATCGGGAGCAACCTGAAGATCCTCCGGAAGGCGAAGGAGAAGGCCGAGGCCCTGGGGATTCCCGCCCGGATCATGAGTTCCCGCCTCCGGGGCGAGGCCGGGGAGGCGGCCAGGGCGATCCTGGCCATCGGCGAGGAGATCGCGACGACGGGCCAGCCGTTTTCCCCGCCGGTCTGCCTGCTCTTCGGCGGGGAGACGACGGTGACCCTGAAGGGGGATGGAATGGGCGGCCGGAACCAGGAGATGGCCCTTGCCGCCCTCCGCGAATTTCAGGGGAATCCGCGCTTTTGCTTTCTCAGCGCCGGGACGGACGGGATCGACGGCCTCTCGGACGCCGCCGGCGCCCTCGTCGATCACGCAAGCTGGGAAAGGGCGCAGGCGCTCGGCCTTCGGATCGACGATTTTCTCGCCCGGAACGACTCCTACCGCTTTCTGCAGCAGACCGGGGATCTGATCATGACCGGCCCCACGGGGACGAACGTCATGGATATGACCGCGCTGCTGATCGTGTAAAAGGCGCCGGCCGGCCCGGGGGTTCCGGCCGGGGCGGCGTTTCATCCGGCCACGGCGGGGGTTTAAAAAAAGAGAGATTCTTTTGGAGGTCAGGATGCGATGAAATCGTATCGAAAAGAATTGTGGTTCAACATCCCGACCCGAAGGGGGTTCGTCAACATCACGCCCGAGGTGGAACGCTGCCTGAGGGAAAGTGGGATATCGGAAGGTTTGATCCTGGTGAACGCGATGCACATCACCGCATCGGTATTTATCAACGATGACGAATCGGGGCTCCACCAGGATTATGACGACTGGCTGGAGCAGCTTGCCCCTCATGAGCCGGTCTCCCGGTACCGGCATAACCGAACCGGGGAGGATAACGGGGACGCCCATCTGAAAAGGCAGATCATGGGACGCGAGGTCGTGGTTGCGGCCACAAACGGCAAACTGGATTTCGGGCCCTGGGAACGGATCTTCTACGGGGAATTCGACGGAAGGCGCAAAAAGCGGGTGCTGGTCAAGATCATCGGGGAATGAGAGGTCTTCATCAACCTTGAGGCGTCGTGGAGATGCGGGGCCATGTGGAGATATCTTGCCGCAAGGTGTACCCACATGGCCCGAAGGGACCGGAACGTCGGGGACATCGGGGACATGATGCGGAAGCCGCACAGCGGATCGCATCGTGTCCCCGGAATATACGGAACAATTGGTTGCAAATGACAAGATGGACGGGAAAGAAGCTGGGATTGGCCCTCGGCGGCGGCGGTGTCCGCGGTTTCTGCCACATCGGTGTTTTGAAGGTCCTTGAAGAGGAAGGGATCACGATCGATCTGATCGCGGGCACGAGTGCCGGGGCGCTGATCGGCGGCGCCTATGCGAGCGGCTTGTCGCCGCAGGAGATCCATCACCGGGTCGACGCCTACATCCTGAGCCCCGAATTTCAGTTCTCTACCCTCCGGGAGATGGGGCTCTCGATGAACCCCGCGGAGCAGACCTTCTGGGAAAGGACCCGAAACGCCGTCCGGCAGAGATATTTTCTGCTGAGCACCTTTGTCAAGCCGGCCATTCTTCCACTGAGGGATTTTGAGGCCCTCATCCGTTATTTCATCCCCGATATCGACATTCGGGAGACGAAGACCCCGTTTTGCGCGGTGGCCACGGATCTGATCACCGGGAAGCGAATCGCCGTCTCGGAAGGTTCCCTGCGGCAAGCCGTGCTGGCCAGCAGCGCCGTTCCCGGTGTGGTCGATCCGGTCCGTCTGGGGGATTGGCTGCTGGCGGACGGCGGGATCACGAGCCTCGTTCCCGTTCTGGCCGTTCGCGAAGCGGGCGCCGATGCGGTCATCGCTGTGGTTGTGGACCGGGAGATGAATGTTCCGGGGAAATTCGAAACGGCGCAGGAGATCGTCCTCAGGGCCGGGGACATTACGTGCAACAAGCTGGAAGAGGCAGAATTGCTCCAGGCGGATGTCGTTATCCGGCCCCGGATAGGAGACCTACACTGGAGCGATTTCTCCCGCGCGAAAGGTCTGATCCAGGAAGGCGAAGCGGCCGCGCGGCACGCCCTCGGGGAGATCCGGGAGGCCATGCCTGTCTATAAAAAAATGCTGCGTATGATCCGGAAATTCATCCCCGGGGAGCGATAGAATGATGCACTCTTTCAACCCGTACTGCTCAGACACAAAAACAAAAAAATGCAATTTGCCGTTTGTTGTTGTCACCTACGAGTCAAGGTTCTTAAATATGGAATTGAAGTGAGGATTTCCAGTTGAACTGATCATCCAGTTACTATCAAAAAAGGAGGTGCCGAGAAGCCACTGTTTACCTCTAGCGATACAGAAATGAAGAATTTGCTGAAAATTACCTCGGCATACAGATGATTTCCCTGATCTTCCTTCCGCTCTTCTTGTGTTCCGCCAAGGGTTGATAGTTCCAGAACTCTTCTGCAGTGGATGTCTTTATGATCACTGCCGTATCTGCCCCACCACCCTTATCGTATCCCTTCCAGCCGGTGCCCGCTATTGCGACGATCTCTTCACCCGAAGGGATTATACCCTCCTCTACAACGGCAATAGACAGGTGCACGGCCACTTTCATGCCCTCACAGATTCGCCTGTATGCAAGTTCGGCTTCCGGTGGATAAGGATAGGCGTTTTCGTTGGCAAATATCAACTCATGTCCGGCTGCCTCCAGCTGTCTTTTCATTTCGGGATCAAACCTTGGGCAGCCGTTGCAGGCATCGCAACTGGCAAAATACAATTTCCGTTCGCTGCCCTTGAATATCTCCAGTGCTGCCGGAACGGTTTTCCCTCGGATAGAGGCAATTACGATCTTCCTTATCCCCCGTTCAAGCGCTCGCTCCTTTGCCAGATGCAGGGTGTCCTCGGTATTGATTCTGCCGCCTGCATCAAAATAGGTAATCTCGCTTTTCACGTAAACTCCTTACGGCACATTATTTCTGATAGGGCTATGCTAAATTCTCCCGATCCCAGTAGTCATGATTTTGATCGGAGAGGCTAAAGACCCGTCGGCAACTCGATGGCATCCGAAGGGCAGACGGCGTAACAGCTCCCGCACTCATCGCACTGGTTGGGGTCGATCACATAAGGATTCCCTTCGGCAATTGCACTGAAGGGGCATGCCGGAAGACAGGCGCCACAGGCGGTACAGTCGTCGTTGATTCGAAAGCCGGCAGCGTGGACGGTTTCGCCACCAAAACTAAAGCGTTCTCGGTACATCTTACCTCTGGTTCCACTCAGGTCGAAGATTTCCCCCTTCCCGCGATAAATATGATACGGAACCAATGACCTCCGCTGGTCTTCGTTGGGAAAGAGGTTGGCAAGGTCAGGGTTGTGATCGAACACCTTGTCGCGCTGCGCATCATCCACGAACCGGATGTCACCCACGAGCCGGACCATAACATAATTGGGAGTCATCCCGACAAGGGCAACCTTCCCGATTTCCTTCAACTGATAGTAAAAAGGCTTGTTATTGCCGACGATGCAGAGAAGTCGGCCGTTTTCATAGCCCATCACGTCCGCGATCCGTGCCTGGGGCACCCCGTCCTTTGTGGTTGCGAAGGTGATGGAGCGAAGTTCCCGTAATATTTTTAAAGCCCGATCGGCGACATCATTCATGGTTTTTCTCCCGATGCTCTGGGTGGTTATGCGGGGGCAAGAAAGACTGCTTGCCCCCGCAGGGGATGTCTATTTCTTGTAGAACCCGGGCAGCATCATGTCCAACAGAAACACGCCGCCGTAGCTCGGGTAGGCTATCGTCATCTTTTCCTTGGCAGCAGCCGCATCCGGAGATTCTTTGACCACCTTCCCCAGCGTGGTGAAGTAGTCGATGGTTTTTGAGAAGTACTCGGTCCCGGGAACGGGAATGCCATGTCCCCCGATCACCCAGGCGTAGTTTGTGCTTTTCATTTCGTTTAGCTTCGCAAGTCGGGCCTCCACAGGCGGCATGGGAACATGGACGCCCACATAAGCCAGATGATGTTGAATCAAAACGTTCTGGTCCGGAAACTCGATGAACAGTACAGGGCCTGTGAGCTGCGGCGCAGGCGAAGTGAACACAAACAGGACCCCGTCAACCTTTTCCTTGCTGCCGGCCTCCACGACATGGGTCGGCACAACGGCCTTGGTGTAGGGGATAGCCTCTACCCCGAATTTCTTCTTCAATCCTTGAAGCTCTTCCTCACCCTTCTGCTTGATGACATCGATGGTTGCCTGGTTGGCATAGACCGGAATGCCTTCGAACATCTCCAGTCCTGCCCAGTGGTGGGAGTGATCGTGGGAAACATAGATGCGCTGAAGGGGTTTGCCCAGAGAGGCGATCAACGCCTTGAGTTCATCGTTCTGGGGCTTGTTCTGCTGTGTATCCTGCAGGATCAGGGATTTTTCGGTCTCGATCACGACACTTGCGGAAGCCCCGGCAGGAATGGGTGAAGTGTAGACGTGAAACTTGACCCCGTTGATTTCTTTTTCGTAGAGCTGACCCTGCTTGGGGGTGAAAGCGTATGCGGCTCCGCTGATCGTCCAGAGACCAAGCAGCAGGGCAAGGGTTATAACGGCAATAAGCTTTTTCTGTGACATGGATTCAATCTCCTTTTCATGGGTAATTATTTATTGTTTTGTATCAAACTATCAGAGTAGCGACCTTCGAAATTGCCCTTGACTCTCATCAGCAGTCTCACAAGAATATCCTGCTCCAGCGCGGAGAAGTCCTGATAGATCATTTCCTGCAACATGATAGAAATCTCTTTGAAATCGTTTTCTAAAGCGCCTCCTTTCTCTGTAAGCCTGACGGTGGTCACACGACTGTCCGAGGAGCTCGTGCTCGTTTCGACGTAGCCGAGCGCCACAAGTTTCTTGACCAGTGAGGTGACGGTGGATTTGTCCCGGTCGATCTTGCGGGCGATATCGCCCATCGAGAGTTCGCCATTCTTGAAAAGATGGACAAAAATCCCCCCATACGGCGTTGCAATGTCAGTTATGCCGCGTATTTTCAATTGTTCCGCGATGAATCGGTTTGCCTTTTCCCTGACAGCGGAAACCAAAGCAATGATGCCTTCTGAATTTTCCATGGCCCCAATATAGTTTTACATCAAACCAATGTCAAGGGTTATTTTATTAAAATTTGAGGACAGAATGGAATATGATCATATTTCGTTAAAAAACGGGTGTTTGCAATGCAGTGTATCGGGGATAGTGAAAGGGATATATCATGTACAACACTCATCCTAAAGAGGTATCGATCCGCTTTCAGGCCATTTCACCCAGTGTGAAGGCTTACGGGCGTAATTTAGACAGACCTCCCCACAAGATGATGATCCTTGAAATTTAATGTTGGAATGTGCTTGTCCTTGGAGAATGATGGGTAACGAAGGTAACCATTACGCATTGAACTCTTGTATGCCTGCGATAATGTCAGTTCTAACACTTACAGGAAGGCTTCCGCGGGCTACACGGTGAAAAAATTAGCTGCCAAGCCTTCCTGTGTTTCATCCCGAAGTCGCACCAATTGGGTGAGTCTTTTATTTATAGGCAGAGCCTCTCCATTCAATGGTCTTGATCCACACAGTCTCTTGCTCATCATCGATCTCGTAAAGAATACGTAGATCGCCCATTCGGAAACGATGCATGTGTTTGAGATTCCCTTTCAAATTCTTGATATGGCTATCCAGGCGGGGATTCCCGGCGACGACATCAATGGCGTCCGCGATCCTTTTCTTCAAGGCGTCATCAGCCTTCCGGTAGAATTTGACGGCGTTCCGATGAAAAAGGATCTTATGCATTCTTTAGATCATCCCAGGCGACAAAAGCGCCTTTTTTACCGGCTGCCCTGTCCAGATCAGCCTGTCGGATCTGTCCCATCAGCCTGTTATCCGCCATGATCTCGAAGGTCTCCCGCCAAACTTCCATATCTTCGGAGATCGCTTCATGGATGATGCCTTTAAGTTCATCCACCGTCATATCCGTTACTTTACGTTTTATAGCTCTCATAATCTCTTCCTCTCAAAATGTGTGTAAAAAGCCTAAGGAAAATAGTCATGTCTGTCAAGAGAAATCACCTGATCAATCAATACCGCTTGAACTCTTCAGATTTTTCCTGAAAGCATGTTCAATGTTTTCTGGTTGAAAAATGCAAATATGATCTAACGATAATGCTTTACGGA
>JAFGRP010000237.1 GCA_016935075.1 Deltaproteobacteria bacterium
CGATCACCTCCGTGGCAAAGCCCATGACCGGCTTCGTATCATAGGAGACGTCGAAGACCAGCTTCGGATTTTTCTCCTTGTCCCGCAGCCGGGAAAAGGCCGTGATCCCCACAGGCGGTTTGGACTGGCCCGGCTGCCCCACGGCGTTGGAGACATCGTTGGTCGAACCGGCAATGATGGCGTCGTTTTTGAGCATTCGGAGGATCCATTCGTATCCGGCGTTCTTGACCCCTTTGCTCAACTGTATAGGTTTTCCGAAGACCCGTTGGTACTCTTTGGCCATCTCGTCCCCATGCTGGACAATGGTGGCAAGCACCTCGATGAATTCGGGCATCTTCACCGGATCGGAAAAGATGACCTTGGACTTCCACTCCGGCTTCGTCAGTTCCCAGAGGCTCTGGACGGGCGGCGTCTTGTTCGTCTCGGTGTTGTAGACCAGGGTGTCGAAACTGACATGGTGGACGAGGAAGGGTTTCTGGAAACGCTCGGGGAGGACCGGCTTGATGTCCGGGGGAACGTAGGTGAAGACCAGCCCTTTCTGGAGGAGTTCATTATAGACCGTGGCCGGATCCTTCAGGAAGATCACGTCGGCCGTGAAATTCCCGGCCTTTTGCTCAGCCAGGACCTTCGTCACGATTTCCGTGGAATCCATGTCGAAGCCGTTCACCTTGATGCCCGGGAACTTCTCTTCGAAGCTTTTTCCGAAATGGTGGACGCGTGACGAATAGGAATAGACAGACACCTCCTTCTCCAGTTTTGCCTTCTCGTAAATCTGTTTTTCGTCATAACTCCGGGATTCGTAGGGACCGAGTTCCGACTTTTTCAACCACTCTTCGGTTTCTTTGGCAAACTTTCCCTGCCCCCACAAAATACCGGTGGTCAGAACGGATAAAAATATGATAACCAGTGACAGAATCAATGATTTTTTCATGACACGACCTCCTTTGATCTGCTTTGTGTACACGCCATCTGACCACAACTCTTTCATGTGCTGTTGATGAACCGGGCGGATAAACATTCCCTTTGGGGTGGAATAACTATAGGAAACGCCAATTCTTATGTCAATGATTTTCTGAAATGAAAGACGCCGCTCATTCTTCCGTCCCGTTCTTCATCGCCGCCACGCTTCCGACCGTGCCCAGGCGGGACTTCAGGGTGTATTGCTCCCCGCCGGTCAAGGCATCGTAATAGACGGCATTCGCCATCACCTTCTTGACGAACTGGCGCGTCTCGGAAAACGGGATCGTCTCGACGTAGATCGCGCCCTCGAGAGGTTTCGCATCGCGCCACCTGTTCGCACGGATCGGACCGGCGTTGTAAGCGGCGACGGCGAGCGCGGCATTTCCCCCGAACCCGTCGAGCATCTGACGCAGGTAGAAGGCGCCGAGCGCGGCGTTCACCTCCGGCCGTCCCAGATGGGAGGGGTGAAAGTTTTTCATCCCGATTTTTTTGGCCGCCAGGCGTGCCGTTGACGGCATCAACTGCATCAAACCCTCGGCGCCTGCCGAAGACCTGGCGTCGGCGATAAAGCGGCTCTCCTGGCGAACCAGCCCGAAGACCAGCGGTTCATCGAGATTCCGGACGCGCGCCTGCTTCTGGAGAACATCGCCGTGGTGTGCGGGATAGCGCAAGGTGAAATCATGCGCGGCAACCGTCCGGTCGGCCGTGTTGATGGCGCGGTCCCAGATTTCGTTTCGTCTTGCCAGCTCCGCGGCGGCCAGTAACGCCCGGTCGTTCATCCCTTGGACAGCCCAAAGCCATTCGTCCACGGCCTCCGTCCGCAATCCGAGCCCATAAAGCGCCAGCGCCCGCCCAATGCCGTCGAGGGCGGCCACCCCTGCCAGCTCTTCCGGGGTCACCGCAGCCGCTTTCGGCGGGATTTCCAGCGGTATCCCCAGTTCCTCCGCGGCGAGCCGGCCGTAGAAATGGTACCCGCCGGCGATCGGACTGAGAAGCGCGCGTCCCTCATCCTTTGTCCCGAAGGCGCAGAGCGCGCGTCCCAGCCAGTAGATCCAGGTCGGCTCATGGCGCGCAGACGGCGACATCCGCTCGATCGCGCTTTTCACATCCGGCCAGTTTCCCTGCCGCAGCGCGATGCGCGCGCGCCATGCAAGCTGCTCGTCCGTAAGCGGCAGATCCCCGGCCTTTCCGAACCAGTCCATGGCCTCCGGAAGGTGACATCGAGCGGCGTAAGTGGCGAGCATCGCCCAAACACGCTGACGGTCCTCCTGCGGGAAGGCTTCCTTCAGCCGACCGTCCCAGAAAAGAGATGCCTGCTGCGGATCGTTCCGGGCCAGGCCGATGAGTGCAACGATCGCCAGTTCCCGCCCGGCTGCCGTTTTCGGGTCGGCAGCGGACCGCTCCAGAAACCTGGCCGGCGCCCCGGCTGCGTCGTCGATCTGATAGCCCGCCGGGGCCTGACCCGCGGGCAGCCTTTCGGCGATCCGCTTGGCCTCCCCCAGAAGGCCGGCCTGAACGAGAAGCCGGAAACGGTCGCGCAGTTCCCGCGGCGTGATATCCCCGGATTGCAGCATCGCCTCCACCACGGGAGCGCATCCCGAAGGCAGCGCCCGCGGGGATTTCCAGAGGGAGCGGATTTCGGCAAAGACGGAGGGATCCTGCCGCCTCCACCTCTCCTGAAGCGCATAACCGCCGACCTCGAAATCCGCCCGGACGAGTGAGGGAAACTCCTGCCGGAACAGATCCCATTGTCCTTTCTTGCCCAGGACGCGAAGCCAATCCCGGCGCATCTGCTCGGCAAGAACGGTTCCCTTGTTCCGGACCAGAAATTCTTGCAATTCCTCCGGAGCGGCTTCCTCCAGCCGCAGCCGCAACCGCCAGGCGGCCGGATAGGATTCGAGCGCATGGCCCCGGATCTTTTCCACGTATCCGGCCAGTTTGACCCCGTCGCCGGAGACAAAGGCATCGCGGGCATCCAGCAGTGACTTGTCCTGGGACGAAACCCCGGCCGCAGAAACCACCGCGGGCAGCGCCACCAGGATCGCCGCCGCGATCACCCGCCAAGATGTTGCCTTACAGATCCTCATATCGCTTCGATCGTGGACGGCGGTTTGGCGGTGATGTTGTAGGTCACGCTGACAACCTCCGGAATGGCATTGACGATGCCGTTGGCGATTTTTTCCAGTGTTTCGAAGGGGAGTTTCGTCGGGGTGGCTGTGCGGGCATCCAGACTGTCCCAGCAGCGGATCTCAATCTGATTTCCGAAGGCCCTTTTACCGCCCTTCATCCCGGTAACGCGATCCTCATGCAGAATGGCAAGGTACTGAAAGGCGCCCGATTGGGCCAGCCATTTTTCGGCAATGGAGGTCGCCTTCCGGACCATCGCGATCCGGGCCGGGGTCACTTCCCCGATCACCCGCGCGGCGAGGGCGGGACCCGGGAAGGGGATCCTCAGAAAGGCCGCTTCCGGCAACCCCAGAGCCTGGCCCAGTTTTCTCACGCCGTCCTTGCGAAACCGGATCAGGGGTTCCAGAATCTTGTACCCGAAAGCCTTCTGGGGATCGATACCGAGCTGCGCGAAGACGTTATGCTGCCGCTTGATGCCCGCCACCGTTTCGTCCACATCGGTTAGAATCGTTCCCTGGAGCAGATAGCGGGCCCCGCTGTTGAGGACAATGTCGCGAAATACCTTTTTATAGAAGGTCTGGGTGATGGCCTCCCGTTTTTCCTCCGGATCGGTAATCCCCTTGAGGGCCGTAAAGAAGGCTTTACGGGCCGGAATGATCTCGACGGTGACTCCGATCTGCCGGAAGAGAGCAGCAACCCGCTGCGGTTCTCCGTGCCGCATGAGGCCGTTGTCGATGAAACAGGTTTTCAGACGGTTTCCCAGTGCCCTGTGTCCCAGGACGGTGACGACCGATGAGTCCACACCGCCGGACAGCGCATTGATGGCCAGACCGCCGCCAACCTTTTTCCGCAATTCCCGAACCTTTTCCCGGATCCACTGCTCGGCATTCAGATCTTTCGCCCGGATCTCCTCTGCTTTCATGGGTTCCCCCTTCCTTTCATTATAAAACGGATTGCCCTTGTGAATCGCATAGTTCTCCCCGGACGATGTCCGGTCGGCCTGCATAAACTTCTCCCCGCGAGGAGCATGCCGTGCGCGCCGGACGGCGGAAATTCAGGATCTCCGCGGTCAACTACTCCGCAATGCGGTAATTCAGGAGATATTTGGCGGCGACGCAGCGCAGCAAAACCTGGGGGCTCTCCTGTCCGACACAGGCTTCCAATATCTCGATATCGGATTTCCACGCGATGTCGCCCGGCGTGAGGAGGCAGGTGCTGTTCGGTTTGTGACACGTGTACACGCGGTCATTCAGGAAGTAATAGTGTTCAGCGGCCTCTGCCGTCGGGAAATGTCGCATGCCGGGCACCATGTCGTTCGGCTTGAACCAGAGCTTGATCTCGCGCTCGGCCTCTTGGAGGGTTGCCGACGCATGGATCAGGTTGTCCATTCGGTGGAAAGGCGGCCTTCCGTCGGTGGGGGTCACGGGGATGACCGCTCCAAGCGTGCGTATCGTGCCGGGCTTCTCCTCGCGTGCGGTGTTGGGATCGGTGGGTCCCGCCAAGTCGCGCACCTTCCTGACCGCGTCGTGTCCTTCGTACACGATGGCGATAACACGGCGGCGGTCCGGGCTGTCCTGGTGGTGCAGCTTGCCCATGATGTAATCGATGAGTTCGGGATAGAATATCTTGCCCTTGTGCTCGGCATAGTGCTCCTCGGCAAGCATCCTGTGGACATGAGCGACCTTGAGGCCGGCGAATCGAAGGCCTGTGTGCAGCTCCGAGAATAGCGACAGGATGTATCCTGTGGATGAGTTCTTCAAGGCATCGGGTTTGATCAAAACAAGGGTCTGTTCCAGTTGCATAGCACTGCTCCGCATTGATTGTTGTTTCAAAAGTTGCGTATGAATACCATCTGCTTGATAAAAATTTTCTTTTCGCTGGCAGTTTATTAAAAAGAATTTTCCGTTCTGTCAAGCTAATTTCCCAGTTTTCCGGTTAATTTTACGGATCGCTGATCCTTGACAAATCATGAGATTTGTAGTCTCTATCGCGCTCGTCTTTTACAGTGTGAGATAATATGAAAATATTCATTGTTGTCGGCATGCCCGCAGCGGGCAAAAATATTGCCCGGTTCTATGCGGAAGAACGGGGATTGCCCTATTTTGCGACGGGCGATCTCGTGCGGGAAGAGGCCGGCAGACGGGGAATCGAACCGACGCCGGGCAACATGGCCAGGCTTTCGACGGAACTGCGCGGGGGGGACGGAATGGGGGTAACGCGTCTGGCCTTGAATTCGGCGATGGCGACGGAGGCGCCCGTGGTGATGATCGAAGGGATGAGGTCCCGTCCCGAGATAGAGCTGATCCGCAAGAATGCCCCTTCCGTCGTGCTTGCCTTTGTTGCGCCTCTCTCGTTGAGGCGCAAGCGCATCGTTTCCCGGGGGCGGAGCGACGATCAGGCGGCGGCTTTCGAAGAAAGAGACGATCGGGAGATTTCCTATGGAACGGCCGTTCCGATTGCGCTCGCCGATGAATATATCCTCAACACGGGAACCCTGAAGGAAGCGCTGGAAGCCCTGGACGCCATTGTTCTGAAATACCGCTGAAAACGGAATTTCCGGTATCCTCTCCCGGCGGAAGGGGATTCCGGGACAGACGGCTGCACGAATCAGAAAGCCCCGGCCGCAGGGCCTTAAACCATCTTCGTGCGGCCCCGGACATAGGCGTGATCCTCCCGGAGGTCCGGACCCTGCGCGGCATCGGTCGCCAGCCTGTCGCAGCGCTCGTTCTCACGGTTTCCGGCATGGCCGTGCACCCAGACGAACCGGATCCTGTGTGCAGCGCACAGATCGAGCAGCTTTTCCCACAGATCGGCATTCTCGGCCGCTTCACCCTTCGTGCGCATCCAGCCGTTGGCGCGCCATCTGCGGGCCCAGCCCTTGCCGACCCCGTTGACCACATACCGCGAATCGCTGTGCAGCACCACATCGGCCGGGGTCTTCAGCGTTTCGAGCGCCGCAATGCAGGCCATGAGCTCCATGCGGTTGTTGGTTGTCCTGCGGTAGCCCTGCGCGAGCTCTTTCCGGGTCTTCCCGGCGAGGATGACCGCTCCATATCCTCCCGGTCCGGGGTTCCCCAAACAGCCCCCGTCGGTATAAACGACGATTCGCCCCGGCAACGAGCCTGAAACATCAGGGACGGCAGCGGACGATGAGCGGCCTGAAACAGTTCGAGACCCGTCCGCCGGGTTCTCGAACCACTGCTGCGCCGCTTGCAGAGAGGTGAATCCCTTGTAGAGGGCCCCGGCATACCCGCGGATCTGCTCCTCCGCGCCCCCCGAACCATACCAGGCGGTGTAGATGCCGGGCCGGCAACCCCGGATGACGGCGTAGTATTTCTTCTGGTTTCCCATGACCATTTTCCCCAAGAATGCCGATGTCTCGCAAGGCAGACCGATGCGGATCGGTCTTACGGTCACTTAATACAATTCGGCTTTTTTTACCAGCGCGTCTTTCCCGTGGCGATGCCGATTTCCTGCCGCACTCTCTTCGGCCGCCTCCGCCCATAAAATGATTGACTTCAAGGGGTCATGGTGATAGGGGAAACTTCCCCTGGACCCGGAGGAGGGGCTGATCCATGCTGGATATCAAATACCTGAGACAGAACATCGATTTCGTGTCCGGAAAAATGCGCGAACGGGGTCAGGCGATGAACCTGGACCGTTTCGTCGTCCTCGATGCGGAGCGGCGGGAAATCATCCGGGAGGTCGAGGGACTGCGAAGCGAACGGAATACGGTCTCCAAACAGGTCGGCGAGAAGAAGAAAAGCAGGGAGGATGCCACCGAAATCATCGCGCGGATGGGAGCAGTTTCCACCCGGATCAAGGAACTCGACGAAGCGCTGAAGAAAACGGACGATGATCTCGCGGCGATCCTGATGACGCTTCCCAACATCCCGCACGAATCGGTCGTTTGCGGGAACGGCGCCGGGGACAATCCGGTCGTTCGGGTCTGGGGCGAAAAACCACGCTTTTCTTTTACGCCGCGGCAGCACTGGGAGATCGGCGAGAGTCTGAACATCCTTGATTTCACCCGCGGGGCGAAAATCACCGGGACGCGTTTCACCCTTTATCGGGGACTCGGCGCAAGGCTGGAGCGGGCGCTCATCAACTTCATGGTCGATCTCCACACCGGCCTGCACGGCTATACCGAGGTGATGACCCCGTTCATGGTCAACCGGGAGAGCATGACGGGCACGGGTCAGCTCCCGAAGTTCGAGGAGGACCTCTTCAGGATCGACAAGGTGGATTACTTTCTCATCCCGACGGCGGAGGTCCCCGTAACGAACATCCATCGGGACGAGATCCTGAGCGAGGAGGAGCTTCCGATTTACTACGTGGCCTACTCCCCCTGCTTCCGCGCGGAGGCCGGATCCTACGGAAAGGATACGCGGGGCCTCATCCGCCAGCATCAGTTCAACAAGGTGGAACTGGTCAAATTCGCGAAGCCGGAGAGTTCCTATGAGGAGCTGGAAAAGCTGACGCTGAATGCTGAAGAGGTCCTCAAAAGGCTGAAGATCCCCTACCGTACGGTTTGCCTCTGCACGGCGGATCTGGGCTTCTCCTCCGCGAAGACCTATGACCTCGAGGCGTGGCTCCCCGGCCAGGATGCCTACCGGGAGATCTCCTCGTGCAGCAATTTCGAGGATTTTCAGGCGCGCCGGGCGTCGATCCGCTTCCGGCGCGAGGGGAGCGGAAAGGTGGAATTCGTCCACACCCTGAACGGTTCCGGTCTCGCCGTGGGAAGGACCCTCGTCGCCATCCTTGAAAACCACCAGCAGGCGGACGGAAGCGTCGTCATTCCCGATGCGCTCCGGCCATACATGGGCGGGGTTGACAGAATTCCCGCCGCGGGATAGCATGCATCACGTGCGGAGGGATGGCCGAGTGGTCTATGGCGGCGGTCTTGAAAACCGTTGACCGAAAGGTTCGCGGGTTCGAATCCTGCTCCCTCCGCC
>JAFGRP010000238.1 GCA_016935075.1 Deltaproteobacteria bacterium
GGCGCCCAGGTGACGGACATCGTCGTCCTGGTCGTAGCCGCCGACGACGGCGTCATGGGGCAGACCGTGGAGGCGATCAACCACGCGCGGGTGGCCGAGGTTCCCATCATCGTAGCCGTCAACAAGATCGACAAGCCGGGTGCCGATCCGGGAAAGATCCGTCAGGCCCTGACCGAATACAACCTGCTGTCGGAGGAGTGGGGCGGCGAGACCATCTTCTGCGAGGTGTCGGCGAAGAAAAAGCAGGGGATCGAGGAACTTCTGGAGATGATCCTTTTGCAGGCCGATGTTATGGAGCTCAAGGCCGATCCCGACCGGCCAGCCCGCGGCGTCGTCATCGAAGCGAAACTGGATTTGGGCCGGGGCCCGGTGGCGACCGTCCTGATCCGGGAGGGAACGCTGCGCGAGGGGGATGCCTTTGTCTCCCGAACGGAATTCGGCCGCGTCCGGGCGATGATTAACGATCAGGGACGGCGGATCAGTGAAGCCGGTCCCGCGATGCCGGTAGAGGTCATCGGGTTCTCGCGGGTTCCCCAGGTCAGCACGGAATTCATCTGTGTCGAGGATGAGAAAAAGGCACGCAATATCGGCGAATATTGGATCCGGAAGGAAAGGGAAAAGGAACTCTCCGCCTCCTCCAAGATCACCCTGGAGCAGCTCTATCAGCGGATGAAGGAGGGGGTCAAGGAACTCAACGTCATCCTCAAGGCCGACGTCCAGGGTTCCATCGAGGCCCTGCTCGACGCTCTGAACAAGCTCTCCACGGAGGAAATCAAGCTGAAAATCATCCACAGCTCCACGGGGACGATCACGGAAACCGATGTCATGCTTGCCTCGGCTTCCGATGCGGTGATCATCGGCTTCAACGTCCGTCCCGCCGCCCGCGTTGTGGAGGTGGCCGAGCAGGAAGGGGTGGACATCAAACTCTATGATATCATCTACAACGTTATCGCCGATGTGAGGGCCGCCATGGAAGGTCTCCTGGAACCGATCTTCAGGGAGGTGGTCCAGGGACGCGCCGAGGTGCGGGAAATCTTTCGGGTGCCCAAGGTGGGGACCATCGCCGGGAGCTATGTGACGGACGGCAAGATCGCCCGTTCGGCCGATCTCCGGCTGCTTCGGGACGGGGTGGTCGTCTATGACGGGCGCATCGGTTCCCTGAGGCGGTTCAAGGACGATGTGAAAGAGGTGGCCGCGGGTTTCGAGTGCGGCATCGCCATCGAAGGGTTCAACGATATCCATGTGGCGGATGTCATCGAGGCGTATGTCAAGGAGCAGATCGAGCGGAAACTCTGACGGGAAAGGGGGGACAGCTCCCTATTTTCCCGCGGGAAAATAGGGAGCTGTCCCCCCTTTCCAGCAAGGTACGGCCATGGTCGTCGGAACGGGTCTCATCGATCTTCGGATTTCCGGGTGCGGTTCGCTGAAGGAGAAACGCGGCGTTCTGAGCCGCATCCTCCGGCGGACGCAGAATGCGTTCAACGTCTCGATTGCAGAGGTCGGCGACAACGATCACTGGCGGAAGGCCCGAATCGGTTTTTGCGTGGTGGGGAACGACAAGCCCTACATCAACGCCAAGGTGGATCATATCCTCCGTTTTGTCGATCAGTTGGGGCTTGCGGAGGTGGTCCGGAGCCGGATCGAAATAACGGGTTTTTCCGATCTGATGGAGGGGACGGAAGATCCGGAAGAGGGAAAATACGACTGACCATCGGATGGGTGCGTCATGAATAGTTTCAAAAGGGCGGACCGTGTGGCCGACCTCATTAAAATGGAGATCTCCGACCTCCTGCTCAAACAGGTCCGGGACCCGCGGATCGGTTCCGTAACGATCACCGGTGTGAAGGTCACCGATGATCTGCGGGCGGCGAGGGTCTTCTTCGTCGAACTGGGAAAGGATCAGTGCAGCGAGGAGGTCCGGACCGGACTCGCCAGAGCGACGGGATTCCTCAGGAGGGAGCTTGGGGGCAGGCTCCGGCTCCGCTCAGTTCCGGAACTTGTGTTCTCCTACGATCCGTCCTTTGCCTACGGGAACCGGATCGAAAAGCTGCTTTCGGAGATTCACCGGGAAGAGGAGGCACATGCTTCGGAGGATTAGAGAACAAATCGGCCTGCACCGTCATTTTCTGATCACGGCCCATGAGCGGCTCGACGGGGACGCCATCGGCTCGGAACTGGCCCTTTGCCACATGCTGCGAAACCTGGGGAAAGAGGCCGTCATCTTCAATCAGGACCGAACGCCGGGGAATTACCTTTTTCTTCCGGGAAGCGACCGAATCGTCCATGAGCTTCCCGCGCTCGATCCTTTCGAGGTTGCCTTCATTCTGGATTGCGGCGATCTGGATCGGATTGGGGAAGCGGGGGCCCGGATCGGGACGATCCCGAACCTGATCAACATCGATCATCACGTCTCCAACGAGGGGTTCTGCGACGTCCGGTTGATCGATCCGCAGGCGAGCTCGACGGGGGAGATGATCTTCCGTCTCGTCCGGGATATGGGTCTTGCGGTGACCGGTGAAATGGCGACATGTCTTTATATGGCGATCCTGACGGATACGGGCGGTTTTCGCTACGGCAATACCCGCCGGGATACGCTTCTGGCCGCGGCGGACCTGGTGGCCGGCGGCGCCGATCCCCAATGGATCTCGGAAAATGTCTATGAGTCGAATCCGCCGGCCAGGATCCGCCTGCTCGCAGCGGTTCTCCCCACGCTTCGTCTCGAGGAAGGGGGGTGGGTCGGTTCGCTGACCGTGACGCAGAAGGCGCTCGCCGATGCCGGTGCGCTTCCGGAGCATACGGAAAATTTTGTCGATATTCCCCGGTCGATCCGAGGGGTCGAGATTTCCATTCTGTACATGGAGCTTTCGGATGGGCGTTTTAAGCTGAGCCTGCGATCAAAGGGGAAAACCAATGTAGAACGTGTGGCCCGCGCATTCGGTGGCGGGGGCCATATCAACGCCGCCGGCTGCCGGACGGAAGGGGAGCTGTCGATGATCCGCAGCCGGGTAATCAGGGCGATCCGTGCGTCCGCCGCAGAGGCATGAACGGGGTCGTTGTCGTCGACAAGCCGTCGGGACCGACCTCCCGGGATATTGTGGAGGAGGTCAGGCGGGTGCTCGGGGTCCGGAAGGCGGGCCATACGGGGACCCTCGATCCGCTGGCGACCGGCGTCCTTCCCGTCTGCCTTGATGAGGCGACGAAGCTGGTCCAGTTCCTGGCGCTGGACAGCAAGGAGTACCGGGCCACCCTTCTTTTGGGGGTCCGGACCGATACCCTCGATACCGGGGGTGTCGTCCTCACCCGGGAAGATCCCCGCGTGACCCGGGAGCAGGTCGAGGCGGCGCTGAACGGTCTGACCGGAAAGCGGAAGCAGTTTCCGCCCCGTTACTCGGCGGTGAAGGTCCGGGGGAGAGCCCTGTACGACTGGACGCGCCGGGGGATAGACGTCGAGGTGACCGCGCGGGAGGTGGAGATTTACGGCATCCGGATCGAGGAGATCCGTCTCCCCGAGGCGACCTTTGCGGTCTCCTGTTCGAAGGGCGCCTACATCCGCTCTCTCTGCGCGGAGGCGGGAGAGAAACTCGGTTGCGGGGGCTGCATGTCGGCCCTGCGCCGGACGCGCAGCGGCAGCTTCCGTGAGGAGGAGGCCGTAACGCTTACGGGTTTGACGGAAGAGGAAAAGCGGGAACGGCTGGCGGCGCATCTGCTGCCGCCGGCGGAACTTCTGCCCGGCCTGGCCGCCATCGATGTGGATCCGCCGCTGGCGGAGAGATTGCGGAACGGCTATCAGCCGGACGGCGAGGTTCTGACCCGTTATCATATTCCTTTCCTTGTCGCCGGAGATGTGGTAAAAATCACGCTTCGGGGCAGACATTTGGTAGCCGTCGCCCGGATGCTCTGCGCATCGGACGAACTGGTGTCGCGGGGTGAGAAAAGACAGGCGGTCAAGATTTTACGGGTATTGAACGACTGACGACTCGTAAAAAAGTCTTGGAAGCCGCCGACGATTGAGCGGGAGGTCGAAGGCCTCAATACTTGCGCAATAGACTTAAGGGAGGATGAGAAAAGTGTTGGATGTAGAAAAGAAAAAGGGAATCATCGGAAGTTATCGGTTGCACGAAAAAGACACGGGATCTCCGGAGGTACAAATTGCCCTCCTCAGCGCCAGGATTGAGTATCTGACGGAACACTTCAAGACCAACAAGAAGGACCATCACTCCCGGCGGGGGCTCCTGAAACTGGTCAGCCAGCGGAGGGGTCTTCTGGATTACATGAAGAAAAAGGACGTGGAACGCTACAGAACGGTGATCCAGCGTCTCGGACTCAGGAAATAACCTGGGTGCATGGTGCGGGGTATCGTCAGAGAGTAGGAAGTAAGGGGTAAGAAGCAGGCCGCCCCTGTCTGCTGCCTACCCCCTACTGCCTACTCCTTTCATGCGCCGCACTGCAAATCAAACATTGAGAGGAAAATTATGAGTAAAGTGTTCAGTACAGATTTTGCGGGGAGAAGCATCTCCCTCAAAGCGGACTATGTTGCGGGGCAGGCGGACGGCGCCATCCTGGCGACATACGGGGATACGATGGTTCTGGTGACCGCCGTTTCCCTGAAAACGATCCGGGAGGGGGTCGATTTTCTGCCCCTTACCGTGGATTATCAGGAAATGACCTATGCCGCCGGGAAAATTCCGGGCGGCTTTTTCAAACGGGAAGGACGTCTCAACGAGAAGGAAATCCTGACCTCGCGGATCATCGACCGCTCCCTCCGCCCGCTCTTCCCGAAACACTATTTCCATGAAACCCAGATCATGGCGTCGGTCCTTTCCGTGGACAACGAGAACGATTCCGATGTGGCCGCGATGCTGGCCGCTTCCGCGGCGCTCGAGATCTCGGACATCCCCTTCAAGGGGCCGATTGCCGGGGTCCGGATCGGCCGCGTGGAGGGCGCTTTTGTCTGCAACCCCTCGCAGGCGCTCCAGGAAAAGAGCGATCTCAACCTTTTCCTCGTGGGGCGGAAGATCGTTCCCGGCACGCAAGGCCGACCCTATGACGTGAACCTCGTCATGCTGGAAGGCGGCGCAGAGGAGGTTGCAGAGGATGTGATCGTCGATGCGATCGACTTCGGCCTCGAACAGATACGGCCGGTGATCGACCTCCAGGACAAAATGCGTCAGGAGGCAGGCAAGGCCAAGCGGGCCGTCCCGGCGCCGGCGGCGGACGAGGCCCTGGTGGCGAAGGTATCCGAAGCGGCCCTGGCGGGACTGCAAGAAGGCTATGGCATGGCGCGGAAGATGGAGCGGTATGACAAGCTTGCCGAGGTCCGGAAAAATACCGTTCAGGCGCTGACAGCCGAAGATCCGTCGCTCAAGGGAAAGATTCTGGAGATCATCGAGTCGCTCGAAAGGCGGATCCTCCGGGAGATGATCCTCAAGGAGAATCGGAGAATCGACGGCCGTTCCACCACGCAGATCCGTCCGATCTCCTCCGAGGCAGGCCTGTTGCCGCGTGCGCACGGTTCGGCCCTGTTCAACCGGGGCGAGACGCAGGCGCTGGTGACCGTCACGCTGGGAACCTCCCACGACGAGCAGCGGATGGATTATATCGCGGGCGAGGAGCGGCGCTCCTTCCTGCTCCATTACAATTTCCCGCCCTATTCGGTCGGTGAAGCCAAGCCGCTCCGGAGTCCGGGCAGGCGGGAGATCGGCCACGGCGGCCTGTCCCGCCGGGCGCTGTTGCCGGTTCTGCCGTCCAGGGAGGCGTTTCCCTATACGATCCGGGTCGTCTCCGACATCCTCTCCTCCAACGGTTCCTCTTCGATGGCCACGGTCTGCGGCGGATGTCTCTCCCTGATGGACGCCGGGGTGCCGATCCGGGATACCGTTGCCGGGATCGCCATGGGGCTCCTCAAGGAAGCGGACCAGGTGGTCATCCTTTCCGATATTCTCGGCGACGAGGACCACGCCGGCGATATGGATTTCAAGGTCTGCGGAACCGAAAAGGGGGTAACCTCCCTGCAGATGGACATCAAGATCGACAACCTGACCGGGGATATCCTCCGGAAGGCGCTCGCACAGGCCCGGGAGGGAAGGGTCTTCATCATCGGCAAGCTGCGCGAGACCCTCTCTGCGCCGCGGCAGGACATCTCGATCTACGCCCCGCGGATCACCACCGTCAAGGTGCGGCCGGAGAAGGTGCGCGACGTGATCGGTTCCGGCGGCAAGAATATCCGCCAGATCGTGGCGGAGACGGGCGTCGAGATCAACGTGGAGGATGACGGCACGGTGACCATCGCCTCCAGCGATGCGGAAGCCGCCGCCCGCGCGGTGGCCATGGTGAAGTGGCTGACCGAGGACGCGGAGGTCGGCAAGATCTACAAGGGGACCGTCAAGAAGATCGTCGATTTCGGCGCCTTCGTCGAGATCCTGCCGGGCACGGAAGGGCTCCTGCACATCTCGCAGCTCGCCAAGGAGAGGGTGAACAAGGTCACCGACATCCTCCGCGAGGGGGACGAGGTGAAGGTCAAGGTGCTGGAGGTGGACAAGCAGGGGAAGATCCGTCTCAGCCGGAAGGAAGCGCTGGCTGAAAATGGCAATCCGTAAGGGAGTCTGCCGGGTGTTCCATCTGGGGCGGCTTCGCAAAAAGTCCCAGAGGCAAGGCGCGCGATGCCTGAGGAACGAGGCGTACTGTATCGTACGCCGCAGTGACGAAGGGGGAAGCGCAACGCAGCATATGGGCTTTTTACGGAGCCGCCAATGGTCAGCAAGACCATTTTAGACAACAACATCCGGGTCGTTTCCGAGGAGATCGGCCATGTGCGGTCGATCTCCATCGGGGCCTGGGTGGAGGGCGGATCACGCCGGGAAAACCCTCTGACGAGCGGGACGGCCCATTTCATCGAACATATGCTCTTCAAGGGGACCGAACGCCGGTCCGCCTTCGACATTGCCTCCGCCATCGATTCCGTCGGCGGGGTCATGAACGCTGCCACCGGGAAGGAACTGACCTCCTTTTACATCAAGATCCCCGATTACCGCCTGGAGATGGCCGTCGATCTTCTGGCCGATATCTTCACCGGCTCGCGCTTCGCCGAGGAGGAGATCGGCCGGGAGCGGTCGGTGATCCTCCAGGAGATCCGGATGGTCGAGGATTCCCCCGACGATCACATCCATGATTTCTTCGAAGGGATGTTCTGGAAAGGGCATCCTCTCGGTCTGCCCATTCTCGGGACGAAGGAACGGGTTGAATCCTTCCGCCGCGACGATCTGTTCCGTTTCTTTCAGAACCACTATGGGGGAAGCAATCTCGTTCTCACCGCGGCCGGAAATCTCCGGCAAGGCCGTTTTGCGGAGCTGGTCCGGAAATCCTTCGGATCGCTCGCCGGGACATCCCTCTGCGGACCGGCCGAAGTCCCCGTCTCCGTTCCGGGGAGGGCCGTTCTCCCGAAGGAACTGGAACAGGCGCACCTCATCGTCGGCGCGCCGGCGCCCTCGGCGGTGAGCCCCGAACGGCACGCGGCGTTTCTTCTGAACGCCGTTCTGGGGGGGAGCATGAGTTCCCGGTTGTTTCAGGAGATTCGGGAGAAGAGGGGACTGGCCTACGATATCGGCTCTTATCTGGCCCCCTATCGGGATGCCGGCCTGTTCGGCGTCTGCGCGGGAACGGACAGCGTCCGGGTCCGGGAGGTGCTGGGTCTCATCCGGGAGGGGCTGGAGCGGTCCTGCGCCGAATTGCTGACGGAGAAGGAACTGCGTTCGGCCAAGGAACTGCTCAAGGGAAACTTCCTGCTCGGCATGGAAAGCACGGACAACCGCATGTCGGCCCTGGCCAAGAACGAGATCTATTTCGGAAGGCAGGTAACGCTGGAGGAGATCATCGAGCGGATCGATGCGGTCGGGCGGGAGGAGATCCGCGAACTCGCCGGCCGGATGTTCCGGCCCGAAGCCCTGACGGTTGCGGCCCTCGGTCCTGTGTCCGAAGAGGACTTGATGTTTTGAGACAAAGGGGGGACAGCTCCCTATTTTCCGCGGGAAAATAGGGAGCTGTCCCCCCTTTTCCCTTTCCAAAGAGGACCGATTATGATAGAAGAGATCCGGGTTTGCGTCCGAAGGCTGCAGGGAACGGAGGATCTGCCGCTGCCCAGCTACATGACCCAGCAGGCGGCGGGGATGGATCTGTTCGCGGCGGTTGCGGGGGAAGCCACGATCCTCCCCGGGGAAAGGAAGCTGATTCCGACGGGCATAGCAGTGGCCATACCCGTTGGGTACGAGGCCGAGGTCCGGCCCCGGAGCGGGCTGGCCCTGAAATACGGTGTGACGCTGGTCAACGCGCCGGGCACGATCGATGCGGATTATCGGGGCGAAGTCGGGGTGATCCTGATCAACCACGGTCAGGCGCCCTTCATCGTCCGGCGGGGGGACCGCATCGCCCAGATAGTGTTGCATCGGGTTTGCCGCGGGATCTGGACCGTCTGCGAGGCATTGTCCGGGACGCAGAGGGGTGACGGGGGATTCGGCCATACGGAGTAAAGAGGCGTCGGCTTCGTAGAAAAGTTACGAGATCGTCGAGGGGTGTTGCATGAAAAAATACCGGGTCAGCAAGACATATCAGGAGATCAACGCGAAAATCCGGCAGGGGAAGGCCGTCGTCGTGACCGCCGAGGAGATGATCGGCGTTGTGGCACGGCACGGAGACGTGGAGGCGGCCCGGAAGGTCGATGTGGTGACCACGGGCACGTTTAGTCCGATGTGCTCCTCCGGCGCCTTTCTGAATTTCGGCCACACGGCTCCGAAGATCCGCGCTTCGAAGGTCTGGCTCAACGACGTGCCGGCCTACGGCGGGGTCGCTGCGGTGGACTGCTATCTCGGCGCCACGGAGGTGGTCGAGGAGGATCCCCTGAACAGCGTCTATCCCGGGGAATTCCATTACGGCGGCGGTCATGTCCTCCAGGATCTGGTTGCCGGGAATGTGATCCGTCTGCGGGCGGAAAGCTACGGCACCGACTGCTATCCGGCAAGGCGTCACGAACGGAACATCACCCTTCAGGATCTCCGCGACGCGATTCTCTTCAACCCCCGAAACGCCTATCAGAACTACAACTGCGCGGTGAACGTCTCGGATAAGACCATTTACACCTATATGGGAATGCTCCGGCCGCGGATGGCCAACGCCAATTATGCGACATCGGGTCAGTTGAGCCCCCTATTCAACGACCCCTATTATAAAACGATCGGCGTCGGGACCCGGATCTTCCTGGGCGGCACCCAGGGTTTCGTGGCCTGGCCGGGGACGCAGCACAATCCCGATGTCCGCCGGAGTAAAAACGGGGTCCCGCGGGAAGGCGCCGGAACGATCGCGACGATCGGCAACCTCAAGGAGATGAGTCCGGAGTGGCTGGTCGGCGCAAGCATCCTGGGCTACGGCATTTCCCTCTATGTCGGCATCGGCATTCCCATTCCCGTCCTGAACGAGGAGATGGCCCGCCACACGGCTGTGAAGGATGAGGAGATCTTCACGCAGGTCTATGACTACAGCATGGATTATCCGAAAGGGGTGGCCAAGAGCCTCGGCGAGGTCAGCTACGGGGAACTCCGGAGCGGTTCGATTACGCTCAACGGGCAGAAGATCTCCAGCGCGCCGCTGTCGAGCTACTTCAAGGCCAGAGAGATTGCCAATATTTTGAAGGAGTGGATTGAAAGGGGCGATTTTCTCCTGGGGGAACCGCAACAGGGTCTTCCTTCGGTATCCCTCTGAGGCAGAATACGGAATGTGTGAAAAATGCACTTGCATTCCCTTGTTTTTTGTGTATATTTGCCCCATGTTTTTTCCTTTTCGAGACGGGACGGGGCATGCATGAAAAATGGTCTTGCATTACCTTGTTTTTTGTGTATATTTGACACACGTTCTTTTCTTTTTGAGGTGTGACGCGGATCACACTAAATTAGGGCTTGCAATACCGTGTTTTTTCGTGTATATTTGTACCGCGTTCTTTGGATTGAGGTCGTTCGGGGCTGCGGGGAATCGAAAAAATGAAGGTGGGCAGATATCTCATCGCGTCGGTCTTGCTCATGGGCGCCCTGATTACATTCGGGGACAGGGGACTCATCGATAACTTCCGGATGAATGAGAAGGTGATGGCCCTCAAGAAGATCAATCATGAGATGACTCTCGAAAATATCGCCCTGAAAAAAACCATCACGCTTTTGCGCGATAATCTGTCCTATGTCGAGATGATGGCGAGAAGCGAACTGGGCATGGTTAAAGAAGGAGATTTGGTTTACCGCACGGCGCAATAAGACTTGCGCCGCTGCCGCAAGAGACGGGATCCATACCTTTATATCTCAGGACGGTGGCCGCAATGTTCGACATCAAGGGCTTATTTTCAGGGGGGAAGGAACTGGCCGGGCTGGACATCGGCTCGAGTCGCATCAAGCTTGCGGAGATACAAGATAGCCCCAAAGGCCGCATCCTGAGTCTTTTTTCCCATGCGCCTCTGGACAAGGGCGTGATCGTTGACGGCGCCGTGGTGGAGCCGGAAACCCTGACCGCGACCATCAAAGAACTCTTCAAACAGTCCGGCTGCAAGCGGAAAAAAATCGTCACCTCCATCTCCGGGCACGCCGTGATCGTGAAGAAGGCGACCTTCGCGCAGATGGATGAGGAAGAGCTTCGGGCCCTCATTCATGATGAAGCGGGGAAATATCTGCCTTTCGACGACATGTCCGCGGTGGACTACGATTTTCAGATCCTCGGAGAAAATCCTTACAACCCCAGCCAAATGGAAGTCCTCATCGTGGCTGCCAAGAAAGACATCATCGAAGGTTATACGGAGGCCATCCAGGCGGCGGGACTGGTTCCGGTGATCATGGATGTCGATTCCTTCGCCCTTGAAACCATGTATGAGGAAAATTACGAATTTGATGAGAACGACGTGGTCGTTCTCATCAACATCGGGGCGAGCATAACCAACCTCAATGCGTTGAAAGGCGGGGTATCGATCTTCACACGGGATTTTACACTCGGCAGCAATTCCGTGACCGAGACGCTTGCCGCAAATCTCGGTGTTTCCTTTGAGGAGGCGGAAAAGGCCAAGATCGAGGGGAGGGGAAATGACGAACAGGCCAGGAAGACATTCCGCGAGGGATTGATCGTCCATGCGGATCCGATCTGTTCCGAGATCGAGCGGTCGGTCGACTATTTCCGGTCCACGTTCAGTGCGGAGACCATCAGCAAAGTTCTCGTGTCCGGCGGCGGCGCCCTGATTCCCGACCTGGCCGCCGATCTGGGACACCGGCTGGGGATCGAAACGGAGGTTGCCGATCCGTTCAAAAAGATCCAATTGGATAAGAAGGTTCTGTCGCCCGGGTTAACTGAGGGCATCGGCCCCATTGCCGCCGTCGTCGTGGGGCTGGCTTTGCGGAAGATAGGTGACAAATGATCAAAATCAATCTTCTTCCCTATCGTGAAAAGGAAAAAAAAGAGAGTCTGCAGCAACAGATCATTATCTTCTCCGGCACGCTGGTGCTCTTTCTGCTGATCATCCTCGGCGTACATCTCTATTTCGTCATGAACGTCAGCGGCCTGGAGAGCAGGATCCGGGAGTCGGAGGCGAGACTGGCCTTCCTGGACAAGAAAGTCGGCGACATCGAGGGTTTCAAGAAAGACAAGAAGGAATTGGAACAAAAATTGGGGGTGATCAACTCCCTCGAGACCGACCGCCTCTTCCCCGTCCGCATGCTGGATGAACTGAATATGCTCATTCCCGCAAAGGAGGCCTGGCTGGAAAAGATCACGCAAACGAAACAGGAGATCCGCATCGAGGGAACGGCCCGGGACAACGGCGTCGTGGCCCGCCTCATGAAGAATTTGGAAAAGTCGGAATTCATCCGGTCGGTCGAACTGGTGGTTTCCAGAGAAAAAGAGCTGGTCGGGGTGAAACTTCAGCAATTCATCCTGACCTGCGCCATAAAAAAAGGGACATGAACGATGGACCTCAATGCCGATAGTCTGAAGAAACTTTCCCCCAAGATGAAGGCGCTGATCGTCTTCCTGATCTGTCTCCTGCTGGGCTATTTCTATTACATGTTCTTCTTCCAGGCGATCCTTACGAAGAAAATGACCCTCGGCGCAAAGCTGACGGAGATGCGGCAGCAGATTGCGGAGAAGGAAAAGGTGGTGGCGCAGCTCGACCGGTATATCCGGGAGATCAACGCGCTGAAGGAGTCCTTCAAGGTGGCCCTGCTGAAACTTCCCAACGAGCGGGAGATCGCGGGGCTTCTATCGTCGGTGGTTCTCTCCGGTGAAACGGCCGGCGTGAATTTCCTGCTGTTCGAGCCGAAGCCCCCGCCCCCGAAACTCCCGCCCCCAAAACCGGGAGCACCTCCGAAACCACCGGCCGGCGCCAAGGGGAAGCCGGCGCCGACGGCCGTGCCGGAGAAGTTTTACGACGAGATTCCCATCAAGGTGCAGATTACCGGCAGTTTCCACAAGACGGTCTCCTTCTATGCGAAGATTGCCAAGCTGCCGCGGATCATCAATGTTGAGGATATCACGATGGGGGATGCAAAGGTTGTCAAGGGCAAGGGGCGGATCGTCCGGACCTCCTGCACCGTAAAAACCTATATGTTTGTGGATAAAAAACCATGATGAGACGGCATTTCATATCCCTTGCGATGGTCGGCGTCCTGGTTCTTTTGCTCGCCGGGGGGGCGGGCGCGCCCGGACTTTGGGCTGCTGATTCGAAGGCCATTTCTCCCGCCGCACCGGCGGGCGGTCCCGGCGGATCTGCTGCGAAGGCGGTTCCGGCGGCACCGGTGGGCAGTCCGGGGGGGCCTTCGGCAAAGCCGCTTCCCGCCGAAGCGCCGCCGCCGGCTGCGACATACGAGTATAATCCGACCGGGAAATCGGATCCCTTTGCGCCGTTCATGGAAACGGATCCGGTTCTGAAGGCGAAGCAGGAAGAGGCCCTGAGAAAGAAGGCGTTGGCGGCGAAGGGGCGGCCCATATCGCCGCTCCAGCAGGTGGAGATCGATCAGCTCCGCCTGGTCGGAATTTCCGGTGACGATCGCAGACGTACGGCGATCGTTGAGGACGGGATTGCAAAGAAGCACTATCCCCTTTTTGTGGGGACCTATATCGGCATGAACGGCGGCCGGATCGTTTCGATCCGGCCTGATCGCGTGATCATCGAGGAGAGGCTCCCGGGCCAGTCCCGGAAGGCCAAAAAACCGAAGGTCAAGCGAATTACCGTCATGCTTCACAAGGAAGATGAGGGGAAACCATGAAGCGGGCAATACGATGGAGATGGGTTGTTTTTTGCGCGGCGATCATGACGATGGTTCTCCCGCCGGCGTGGGGCGCGACCCCCGCGGCGCCGGATGCGGCTGCACAGGCGGTCAGCGCGGGATACCTGGAAAACGTCGCCTTTGAAAGGCTTCCGGGCAAGGAACGGGTGACGCTCGCGGTATCGAAGCAGTCCGGCGTGACCGTCGAGAACCAGCCCGGCAATACGGTGCTGGTCCGGCTGGAAAACCTCTTCGTTTCCGAGGGGCTCCGGCGTCCGCTCAGCGATGCCGCGCTGGCGAACGTGGTTCGGGTGACGCCCGTCCAGAAGACGGCCGAAGGCCGGTCCTGGGTTCTGGCGGAGATCGAACTGAAGCAGAAGGTTCCCTACAGCGTCCGGCAGGAGGGGATGAATGTCCTCATTGATTTCAATGTGACCTCACTGCCGCCGGCCCCGCCGCCAGCGGCGAAGCAGGCGCAGCCCGTCAAAACGGCGGCGAAAACGGGAGGCGATGCGGGAAAGGACGCGGCAGCGGAGCCCGAGAAGAAGGCACCCGCCGGCCCCCGCATCTCGATCGACATCCAGAATGCCATGATCGATTCCGTATTCCGGCTGCTGTCCGAACAGGGAGGGGTCAGCATCGTTTACGATGACGACGTCAAGAAGACGGCGCCGTTGACCCTGAGTATCAAGGACGTCACCTGGGAAGAGGCGCTGGACATCATTCTCAAGATGAAGAACTACGAGAAAATCAGGAAGGACAACGTCATCACCGTGATGACGGCGGACAATCTGGCGAAGCAGCGGGACCTGGAGAAAAAACGCCGGGAAGTCGAGCCCCTGATCACGAAGGTGATCAGCATCAATTATGCGAGCGCCGCCGGCCTCAAGGAGAATCTCCAGGAATTTCTCAAGGACAAGGACGGCAA
>JAFGRP010000239.1 GCA_016935075.1 Deltaproteobacteria bacterium
AGTGGCCGAAAGCGATCGCCTGCTAAGCGATTGTACGCCCCTTAAAGGTGTACCGCGGGTTCAAATCCCGCTCTCTCCGCCATTTTTTCCCTGCCGCCGTCCGTTTTGCGGGAGGGCCGGCTCTTCAAAGTATGTGCTTTTCCGATCCCGTTCATCCCCTGTCTATTTCTTCACGACGAATACCGATGATTTCCCGACGGATAATTTGATTCCATTCACCGTTCAACGGACGAATCCGGCGATTCCATCGAAGCGGTATCCCTTTTTGGAGAGCCCTTCTCCGGCCTCGTCGGTCGTGTAGAAATAGCTGCCCTTGGCCGGATTGAACCAACGATAGAGCTCTCTTGTTCCCGTGAGGCGTGAGGTGGCAATGCTTCCGATAGACCCTTCGAAAAGATATCCCGACAGGGATGTGTCCCCTTTCGGATCGGAGGAGTAATAGTGGTCTCCCCTGGCCGGATTAAACCACCGGAAAAAATCGGTCGTTCCCGGCGTCCCGGGGGCAAAAAGACGGAAAGCGATCCCGATGTGCCGGTATCCCTTCAACTGCAGGCGTTTAGCCTCAGCCTTTGGATTGGTCGTATAGAGATAGTCGGAACCGGCAAGATAACGGTGAACCTCCAGGAATCGCAACGTCGTTTCCGGCGCTACCTCCAGAAAGACCTCTACATCGGCATCCCCGCCGTTGGAGGCGAAAAAGACGTGATCCCCGTAAATGCCGGGTGTAAGCCGGTGTGTACGGAGGACGACATTGATATAATCGGTCTCCCGGGTGGTGAAGCCGCTGTCCGGAAAGACCCTGATCCAGCCGCGATGCCCTTTCTGGATCGGTTTTCCGAAGACCCGAACCCCCTCCAGCGTCACCCTTCCCGCCCCGTTGACGATGACGAGGAGATGGGGACCTTCAAGCTGTTCTTCGGTGATCAGGACTTCTCCTCTCTCGCGGCGTTCCGCAAAGCCGTCGACAAGGTTTACAAACTGCTCGTCGAAAAATACACTGAAGGGACCGCCCTCCGGAGATTTCCAGAAATAAAGGCTGATTGCCGTCCCCGTGAATCGGTAGCGCAGGACGTTCTGTTCGCCCTGACCGGAGGGATAGCCTTCCTCTTCCTCCCAGTTTCCGGAAAGTTCGAGTCCTTCCCGAGTCGGCCCGCTTGACGAATATGTGCCTGTTCCGGAGACCCCGTTTCTGAAAGAAACATATCTTCCCACAGGAGGCGGCGCCGTCGGCGGCATTTCCTTTCCCCCTGCGACGCCCGCACGCCACCTGAGGGGCTCCCTTCCCTGATTATTCAGAAGAATCCTTTTCATAATCGGTTCGCCCGGACAGATTGTTCCGAAATCCAGCCGCAGGGGCTCCACCTTTAATAGAGGCACGGGGGACAGCTCGACCAGTCTGACATGGAAGAAAACGGATATCGTCCCGCCGTCATAATTAAAACGGACCTCTTCCCGCAGATCTCCCACAGGGACCTCGCGGCGGAAGGCGGCTGCTTGTCCTCCCGCCTCCAGACGGAGGATCAATGCACAGCTCCGGTTTTTCGACGTGCCGACTTCCCTGACATAAACAAGACGGATCCGCAGAGGCTCCGGTGTCTGACCGATGACGCCGGAGAGATTCTGATTTTCCGAAAGCGTCCATCCCTCCGGTCCTTCCGCGAACCACTCCGGATTACCCGGTCCCATATTTTTCAGATAGAAGGTTCTTTTCGCGTCCTCTCCCGGGCCGAGGATGCCGAGGTCTATTTCCTGAGGATCGACCGCCAGTGCCGAGTGGAGAGAATCCAGGTCGTCGTCCGGAATCAAAGGGATTTCCGGGGCAGTCTGACCCCAGGCCGCCACGGCGGAAAGCCCGAACAAAAGAAGTATGAAAGTGATGAAAAAACGCCTTGCCATAACACACCAAATGGGTCATTTATGGGTCGCTTTTAACCCAAAGCACCAAGGAACGCAACGGTTTTTCGCCGCGACATTCGCCGTGAAAAGACTTGACACCCTTCGAACATCCGATATATCTTCCCCCGGTTTTTTATGCATGGTCCGTAAAATCGGCCATGCTTTCAAACCGTAAGAACCGGAACGGATGAAGAGATGGATCAGGAATCGCTGAAATACTGGATCGCCCTCCGGGCGGTGGAAGAGGTGGGCTGTGTAGGTTTCCGGACCCTGCTTCAGGCCTTTTCTTCGCCGCGGGAGGTCTTTTCCGCTGCCGCGCACACCCTCCGGGTGATCCCGGGAATCGGACCGAAGACGGCAGATCATATCCGCGCCTTCTCCGACTGGGGGATGGCCGAGCGGGAGATCGAACGGGCCCGGGAACTCGGAGTCGCCATCGTGACCTGCGGGGATGCGATCTACCCGCGGAACCTCCTGAACATTTACGACTACCCTCCTCTTCTTTATGTGCAGGGTTCTCTCCGACCGGAGGAGGTCTGCGTTGCGGTCGTCGGATCGCGCCTCGCCTCCGTTTACGGCCGGTATACCACGGAAAAAATCAGCCGCGAACTCGCCCTCCAGGGGATTACCGTTGTCAGCGGTCTGGCCCGGGGTATCGATGCCGCGGCCCACCGTGGGGCGCTGGCCGGCAAAGGAAGGACGATCGCGGTTCTGGGTTGCGGCCTGGACATCGTCTATCCGCCGGAGAACGAGGGGCTGGCAGGTGCCGTCGCCGCCCACGGCGCGCTCGTTACGGAATTCCCCTTCGGCACGCCGCCCAATGCCCCCAATTTCCCGTCGCGGAACCGGATCATCAGCGGCATCTCCCTCGGGGTCGTCGTCGTGGAGGCCGGCGAGAAAAGCGGCTCCCTGATTACGGCGCGGATCGCCGCCGAACAGGGACGTTCGGTCTTCGCCGTTCCGGGTGAGATCGGCGCCGCCGGGTCGCGGGGGACCCATCGCCTGATCAAACAGGGGGCAAGGCTGGTTGAGAATATTGAGGATATCCTCGAGGAGATTCTCCCCCAGGCGGGCGTGGCGCCGTCCGCCTCGAATGAACCCTCCCTCTTTTCCCGGATGAATGCGCCTGAATCCGATCCGGAAAAAGCGACCGCGCCTGCCCGGGCCGAAATCGCCGGCCTCGGGAATCAAGAGCAACGGATGCTGTCGCTGATATCGGCCCGGCCCGTGGATATCGACACCCTGATCACATCCTCCGGTCTCACCGCCCAGGAGGTTCTGAACGCGCTGCTTGTTTTAGAGCTTCGCGGTCTCATCCGGCAGTTGCCGGGAAAACAGTTTCTGCGCAAGGAGTCGTCAAATTGAATTCATTGATTATTGTGGAATCGCCCGCCAAGGTAAAAACCATCGGCAAATACCTTGGCAAGGATTATGAGATCCGTGCCTCCGTGGGTCATGTCAAGGACCTTCCGAAAAGCAACCTGGGAATCGATCCCGAAAGGGGGTTTGAACCCACCTACGTGGTCATGGACAGCAAGAAGAAGGTGATCGCCGATCTGAAAAAGGCGGCGGCCCGTGCGGATCAGATCCTCCTCGCCCCGGACCCGGACCGCGAAGGCGAGGCCATCGCCTGGCACATCGCCGACGAGATCGGAAAGAAGAAACCGGTCCGGCGCGTCCTCTTCAACGACCTCACCCGGGAGACGATTCTCGACGCGCTCGCCCATCCCCGCGACCTGGATTTCAACCTTTACGAGGCGCAGCAGACCCGGAGGATTCTCGACCGCCTCGTCGGTTATCAGATCAGCCCGCTCCTCTGGGACAAGGTGAAACGGGGTCTCTCCGCAGGCCGGGTACAGTCCGTAGCCGTCCGGATCATCTGCGACCGGGAAGCGGAGATCGGAAAATTCGTCCCCGAGGAATACTGGAACATCACTGCCCTGCTGGAAGGTGTCAACCCGCCCCCTTTCGAGGCAAAACTGATCAAGATCGACGGGAAGAAGGCGAAGGTCGGAGACGGCGCCCGCTCCGCGGAAGTTGTCGCCTCCCTGAAGGAGGCGCCCTTCACCGTTTCATCCGTGGAGAAGAAGGAGGTCAAGCGCCAGCCGCCCGCGCCTTTTACAACGAGCAAGCTCCAGCAGGAGGCCTCCCGCTGGCTCCATTTCTCGGCGAAGAAGACCATGATGACCGCCCAGAAACTCTACGAGGGGATCGATCTGGGCGCGGAGGGATCCGTCGGCCTCATTACCTATATGAGGACCGATTCCGTCCGCATTGCCGCCGAAGCGCTCAACGAGCTGCGGGGGTACATCCATTCCCATTATGACGCTGCATATCTGCCTCCGAAGGCCCGCGTCTTCAAGGTCTCCGGTACGGCACAGGACGCCCACGAGGCGATCCGGCCGACAGCGATTTCCCGTTCGCCGCAGGAGATCAAACCGTTTTTGACGCCGGACCAGTTCCGCCTCTACCAGCTGATCTGGAACCGCTTCCTTGCCTGCCAGATGGCCCCGGCCGTCCTGGACCAGACCACGATGGACATCGCCGCCGCAAATTGCCTCTTCCGTGCACAGGGGTCGGTGATGCGGTTTCCCGGATTCACCGTCGTCTACACGGAGGGCAAAGAAGACAACGGCGAGGAAAACGGCTTCGGGAAGCTTCTGCCCGCCGTCCGGGAGGGGGAGGTCCTGAAACTCGTCTCTCTGATGCCGGAGCAGAAATTTACCCAGCCGCCGCCGCGCTTCTCCGAGGCTTCCCTCGTCCGCGAGTTGGAAGAAAAAGGCATCGGCCGTCCCAGCACCTACGCGACGATCCTCAGTACGATCCAGGACCGGGAATACGTTCGTCTGGAGAAGGGAAAGTTCATTCCCACGGATCTCGGCATCCTCGTAACGGATCTTCTCGTCAAGAATTTCCCCCGGATCCTCGACGTGGCTTTCACCGCGTCGCTGGAGACGGATCTCGACCGGATCGAAGAGGGAAAGATCAAACGCCTGGATACCCTCAACAGCTTTTATATGCCCTTCACGGAGGAGTTGAAAAAGGCGAAGGCCACCATGCGAAACGTAAAGCGGGAGGAGATTCCGACGGATCTTGTCTGCGAGAAGTGCGGCAAACCGATGGTCATCAAGTGGGGGAAAAACGGCCGGTTTCTCGCCTGCACGAATTATCCCGAATGCAAGAATACGATGAATTTCAAACAGGGAGAACGGGGGGAAATCAGCCCGGAAGAAAATCAGACCACGGACATTCCCTGTCCCCTCTGCGGCAAACCGATGTCCCTCCGCCAGGGCCGCTTCGGGAAGTTCCTCGGCTGCACCGGCTATCCGGAATGTAAACATACGATGAATATCGGCCCGGACGGAGCGCCGGTCTCCACCCCGTCCGGGGGAAAAGAGAGCGACGCCGTCTGTGAAAAATGCGGGAAACCGATGGTCGTCAAGAGAGGCCGTTTCGGGACCTTCCTCGGTTGTTCCGGCTATCCCGAATGCAAGAACATCGTCCGGACGCCCAAGGGCGCCCTGGCCGGCGCTCCGGCCGAACTCACCGACGTTTCCTGCGACAAGTGCGGGAAGCCGATGGCCGTGAAAAGGGGCCGATACGGGAAATTCCTCGGCTGCACGGGTTATCCGGAATGCCGGAACATCATGAAGTACAAGGCGCCGGCAAAGGAAAATCCCGGAGACACGACGCCGCAGCCGGCGTGAGCGGTGTCAGGGAGAACCTTGTGAGTATGGCAGCGCAGGATGCCCCGGTCACCGTGATCGGCGGCGGGCTCGCCGGCTGCGAGGCGGCATGGCAGCTCCTCCGGCGCGGCTTCCGGGTGCGGCTCCGCGAGATGAAACCCGACCGTTTCTCGCCGGCCCACAAGTCGCCGCACCTCGCGGAACTGGTCTGCAGCAACTCGCTCCGTTCCGCCTCTCTGGAAAACGCCGTCGGCCTCCTGAAGGAGGAGATGCGGCGGATGGGTTCCCTGATCCTGGAGGCGGCCGATGCCACGGCGGTTCCGGCCGGAGGGGCGCTTGCGGTGAACCGGAACGCCTTTTCCTGCCGGATCGAAGAAAAACTGACCGCGCAACCGTCTCTGGAGCTGATCCGCGGCGAAGTCACGGAAATCCCCGCGGAGGGAATCACGATCGTTGCATCCGGTCCGCTCACCTCCGACGCCCTTGCCGGGAGCATTGCACAAATCACCGGCGGCGAATACCTCTACTTCTACGACGCGATCTCCCCGATCGTCGAGGGGGAATCGATCGATTTGAGCCGCGTCTTTGCCGCCTCCCGCTACGGCCATGGCGAGGCGGACTACCTGAACTGTCCCATGGACCGGGAGACCTATGAGACCTTCTGGAAAGAGCTGACCCGGGCGGAGGAGACCCCTCTCCGCGCTTTCGAGGAGATCAGATGTTTTGAAGGGTGCCTCCCGATCGAGGTAATCGCCCGGCGGGGGATCGAGACCCTTGCCCACGGCCCGATGAAGCCGGTCGGCCTCATCGACCCGCTGACGGGAAGCCAGCCCCATGCCGTCGTCCAGCTCCGCCGGGAGGACCGGGATGGAATCCTCTACAATATCGTTGGATTTCAGACGAAGTTAACCTGGCCGGAGCAGCGGCGTCTCTTCCGGATGATCCCCGGCCTGGAAAACGCGGAGTTCGCCCGCTACGGCAGCGCCCACCGGAATACCTTCCTCAATGCGCCGACCCTCCTGACGGAAACCCTCCGGCTCCGGTCGCATCCGCAGCTTTTTTTTGCCGGTCAAATAACCGGCGTGGAGGGGTACGTCGAATCCGCGGCGATGGGTCTCCTTGCGGGACTGAACGCCGCCTGCCTTATCGCCGGCAGGAAGGGAATCCCCCCGCCGCGGGAGACGGCCCTGGGGGCGCTCGTCACCCATATCACGAATGCCGACCGGAAGACCTTTCAGCCGATGAATGTGACCTTCGGCCTCTTCCCGCCGATTTCCGGGCGCGTCCGCAAGAAGGATCGGGGGGGCCATTACGCCCGGCGCTCTCTCGCTGCCCTCGCTGCCTGGCAGGCGTCGAATTCGCTCGTTTGATATAAAATGGCAGCCGCGCAGGGGACATGCGGGGACACCTTATTCCCCGTGGAAATTATCGGCGCCTCGTGAATGCCCGGGAGAGGGCGGATGCCAATGGGAAATATCCGACCGCAAAGCCTTTGACAATTCAGTCTCTTTCGACTAAAAAACGGATCTGGTTATACTCCGTCCTTGCAGCGGGGATGCCTCCCGCCCTCCTCGGGCGTAATGATTGTTCGTCTTAAATGTCCGATGTTGACGGGCTGACCCCATACTTGCGAACACGGGAGAAAATATTATGGACACGTTTCACCATCTCGTCAAAGCGATTCTCGTCATCGTCATTCTCTATCTGCTTGCTATCATGATGCGGCGGCGAGGGATTCTGACGGAGGATCACTCGCTGGTTCTGGCACGAATCGTTACCGACCTGTGTCTGCCCGCTATTGTCTTCGTCAGCCTGGCCGGGCAGTCAATAGCATGGAATCAACTTTTCCCGGCATTCGTTATGCTCTTTCTTGAAGTGGGATGCATCGCCCTGGCATGGATCGCCAGCATCATGCTCAAGTTTTCCCGGCCGCAGCAGGGAGCCATCGTATTGTGTTCTGCCTTCGGATCATCAACCTTTTTGGGATATTCGATCATAGCGGAGATGTTCCCCCATCAGATAGAGGCCATGACCGAGGCGGTGCTCATATCGGAGATCGGCGTGGGGTACCCCATTTTCATCCTCGGTCCTGTTCTGGCGATGTATTTCGGATCGGAAAAATCGGATATGAAGGCGGCGTGGAAATCGGCGCTGTCGTTTTTCAGATCCCCCGTGTTCTTCGCAATGATCCTGGGGCTTCTGTGGGGGGTTTTTAGTCTGCCGTGCAAGGAGAATGCCTTTCTCGCGCCCTTCTTCCAGGTGTGTCATGTGCTGGCATCGGCGCTGACGCCCCTGGCCATCCTGTCGGTGGGGCTCATGTTCAAAATTCCCGATGTGCGGAAAATCCTGGTGGCACTGAGCATCGTGATTTTCATAAAACTGCTCTTGAAGCCGGTATGTGCCGGAATGTTATCATCGCTGTTTCATTTCCCGACCCTGTGGAGGGACGTCCTAGTCCTCATGGCAGGGATGCCTTCCGCTGTCCTCGGGGCGGTCTTCCTGAGGCGCTATGGCGGCGATGCATCACTGGCATCGGCACTCCTGCTCGCTGCAAGTCTCGCGAGTACCGTCACCCTGCTGATCGTCTTCCGGTTCATCGGATAACCACTGGGGGCAGGACCCTGCAATACCACACTGCAGAAATTACCCGAAAACAAAAACCTCGTCCTCTTTTCCGAGGTACGGGGTTGTATCGTCAGTTTTTATCACGGGAAATGTTGCAAGGAAGGTGCGAGGATATGACGGTGGCACCAGTTGCACAAGCGGCTTTGCGCCCGAATCGTCCGCCAGGGATGAGACAGATACGTCCAGATTGAGGTAACGGTTGCCGGTTCTCCGCGGAAGTGCGACAGATCCTTCCGCCACATTAAGAAGGGTTACAACTTCGAAGATATCAGAGTCCGCCACGACACGAGCATCCGCAACATGGTTGTTCTCATTCTCGCCCCCCACAGCACACCGGGTGCCGGGCTCTGCTCGTTTGTCCAAACCAGAGTCAGAATTCGGTGCTTGAAGAAGCGCGCAATTTCAAAATTGTCTCTGCCGCGATGCGCGCAGCGATGCCGCACACCTCTGGACAACTTGTCCGATTATGGCCACCGGCATCGTGAAATGCTTGCCACTGCTCCGGGTCAGCCAGGTAGAATGACCTCCCGAACCTGATTTTATGGATCTCCGCGCACAAGCTGTGACCAACTTCGTTCCTAAAACGATCGTATACCTGAATAGCTATGCCCTTGGCAGGTTGAATTTTTTCGACATCCTTCAGATGTTCCCGTCCACATTCGCAACCGATCGCCATTACTGCGGCGATCAGCGCCCCGCACGTTTCACCCTGTGAGGCCATACCCCCGTTCAATGCAGTTCCCGCCTTTAACAAGGCTGCGTCGCCAATCCCTAATTTAGCCTGCAAAGCTGCAAGCACTGACTGCGCGCATCCGTGGTAATCCATGTCGTTCTGTACAGCTAGTTCAAACACATCCTTGATCAATTGGTGATTCATGATCATTTCCCTTTCTGTCATTTGGAGGTTGCTGATAACTACTCAGGTAATCCCACTATGGAATTACAATCGAATGTTGAGTAATATATCCCCTATCCGAATACAAGCCGAAAATCGGGATAAGGTTTCCATATGCAAAATAAGAGGGTAGCGTTGAATGAGCGGGACCATTTTAAGGAGCCGTTTGAGCGGACTGAAATAGAAAGTCTTCTGCAGGGTAAGCCCGCCTCGGTGATGTTCAGCTTCAAGTCGCCCAGTTTCAGGGCGCTGGGCTCGAAGCCGGAAGCCCTTAAAGATCGGGATTTGGTGAATCTTATGCTTAAAGAGCCGCGCCTGATCCGCCGCCCCGTCGTGAGAATCGACAGGAAGGTTGACTTCGGCGCGGGCAGCATAATGATTTCTTGGGCAGGGGCAGGTCATCTCGTGGGTTGATGCGAAAGGAGGTTGCGCAATGAAGATTTTCATGACCGGAGGGACGGGCTTTGTCGGAAAATATCTTGCCAAGCGTTTTATTTCGGAGGGTCACACGGTCGCTATCCTGACGCCGGCGGTCGGCGACAGGGACCTGCAGATGGAAGGACTCTCCTACATCGCCGGTCGTCCGACTGTTCGAAGTGAATGGCAGAATTCTGTCCCGGACTACAATGTCTTCATCAATCTGGCCGGAGCTTCCATCTTCAGCCGCTGGACGCCGGAACAGAAGAAAATACTCGTGAGCAGCCGCATCGAAACGACCCGCAACCTGGTAGAAGCCTTGCCGAAAAATGCCGGGCACGTCACTTTTTTCAGCACGTCGGCGGTAGGGTATTACGGTTTTCATGAGGATGAAAATCTGGTCGAATCCGATGCCACCGGCCGTGATTTTCTCGCCCGCCTGGCTGATGACTGGGAACAGGAGGCCTGTCGCGCTCAAGGCAAAGAGGCGCGCGTGATCGTCACCCGCTTTGGAATCGTCCTGGGGAAAAACGGCGGTGCTCTGGGGCAGATGCTTCCGCTGTTCAAATATTACATCGGCGGCCCTCTTGGGAGCGGGCGTCAGTGGTTTTCCTGGGTGCACATGCAAGACCTGGCGGAAGCGTTTATATTTCTGCTTGGCCGCCGGGATCTATCCGGCGCATTCAATGTCTGCTCGCCGAATCCCGTCCGCAACAGGGACCTGGGAAAGGCAATCGGCAAGGTTTTAGGCCGCCCGTCTTTTATGCCTGCCCCCGGCTTTATGATCAGACTACTCCTGGGCGAATTCGGCTCCGTCCTGCTCAAGGGCCAGCGTGTGATCCCGCGGCGCCTGCTGGACGCCGGCTTCCGGTTTCGGTATCCGATCATCGAAGAGGCACTTAAGAGCATCATTTAGCACACCCTTCTGCACGGGAAGCGGTGGCCTGTGGATTGCGTGGCATATAAACGGCGGCTGGGAGGGCCATGATTCTTTGCCTCTGAGGCACACAGGTGGAAGCGCTACAATGACTCGCCGGGAACAGGCTTCTTCCCGGGAGTGATCCCTTGAAGGAAGTCTTTCAAAGATTCCCAGGCGCAGCCGCTCAGATCATGCAGAAGCTTTCGATTCCCCGATCAGGTCGAGGACAGGCGCCGAGAAAGTACCGGCGCAGGATCTTCGGAAGGCTGAAGACGAAATGCCGGTGGGGGACCCTTTTCAACACGTTCACACATAACCATTTTTAAGAAAGAATATTGCCATTGACAAATGATACGACTTCTTCTATATGCTCCAAGTTACTAAATCACATAGCTATTGAGGAGGAATTGTCATGCCGCATTCGACATACATGCGCGACAAAATCGGTTCTGCTGTTATTGTACCTGATGAACCGATTGTCGCCGGTTC
>JAFGRP010000240.1 GCA_016935075.1 Deltaproteobacteria bacterium
CCGAAAACGATCCGGATGGTTTTTTCAAGGTCAGCCACGGGTTAACCCCTTTCACTTGCTTCAGGGCGCTACTTCTTCCTTTGGTTCCGAGCTGGGCCTGCAGGAGTGCATCCCAAAATTAAGAACTGCCCACAGCCAGTAATCAGCCCTGAAAGAATACATGCCGTCCTCAACACACAGGTCGTGTAAAACCTGATCCGCATATTGCTTGTATTTGATGTCAATTAGACCAAGCCTGATAAGCTGATAAAGCACGTCATGACCAAGGCTTCCCCGCATGCTGTTAAGCGTGTCCCAGGTCGGACCGCTCGCCCCGTTCCAGGCATAGCCGCGCAGAACGGACAGGTTTCCCTCCATATCCAGTTTAATAAAGGGAAGGTCGACCGGAGCGTAGGGAACGACATTAAGACGCATGTGGAACTGGCGAGTAACTACATACTTATAGCCCCTTCGGAAATATAAGCTGTGATCAGCTTCAAACCGTTTCATACTCCTGTACTCTCTTCATCCATCCGTGAGCGTTGCGTTGCTGCATTGGATCATCACGGAAATAAGATTGAATTTTGTCGACAAGCTCCCCGTTCACCAGGTCCACATAGCCGATAAACTGAAAGCCGTTCAATATCTTGAAAAAAGCGTGGGGGTCTTTGGCGCACCACTTGTTGATGAGACCCATCGTTTGCGGCCCCATCCTGCCGTCGATGTCCAACCGTTCCCCGAGGTAGGCAAGGGCAAGTTGGGCGATCAAAACAGCCTTTCCGGGTCCCATGTTGACGCCCGTATCGAACATCTCTGCCGCGATCTCGATGTTTTTGACCTCCCCGAGCCGGATGGAATGCCAGAAATCAACAAGGTAAATCTGCCGCGCTATGGCCGGAGTGAGTTCGGAAACCGAGCGGATACCGGAGACCACGCCACGCTTCAAGGCGCTGTCCAAGGTTGCCTGTGTAATCCCGTAATTGGTATGGCCTCCCCGGTCGTGAGGATCGTTCACCTCGCCGCCTTCAAGGGCAAAGGTTTTCTTAAAGGCATAGTCGAACATCACCCTGACCATTTGACCCCAAGGGCAGCAGCAAAGCCGCCCAGGATTCCCCCCAGGAAAGAAAAGCACTTGTCCGTAAGCGTCTTCTTCTCAAGGGATACAAGACGATCATTGATAGATTTCAGGGTCTTGAAAATCATCCAGTCACGTTGTTCCGGGGTGGCATCTTTCCAGTCTTTTTCGTCGAGAATCAGAAACCCGTTGCCCATCTCATTTGCCCCCCTGCCTATTTATATTTGTAACGAATCAGGACAATCCCGGAGCCTCCAGCCATTCCAGCGCCTCCGTTGCCCTTACCGCCGCCGCCGCCTCCTCCGGTATTCGCCTGACCGGCGGTCGAATCGACGGCAGGGTCTACGCCGCCGCCTATGCCGCCGCCGCCCTTGCCGCCGGCGCTGTGGTTTGCGTATTTAGAACCGCCACCTCCACCTGCAAACCAGCCGGGATATTCGGAATCCCCATAATCCGTGCCAAAGACGGAACTGTAATCGATGCCGTCACCGCCCGGGGATGCCACGTTTGTAGCCGCTCCGGGAGAACCTTCGGCCCCTACGCCTCCACCCCCGGCTGAATAATAATTTCCGCCACCAGCGCAATCACCGCCGTCGTGTCCATCACCCCCCGTGCCGAGAATGAATTTTATATACATTCCCCCTGCGCGAGAACTGTCTGAAGAATCCTTCTTCGTAGCGCCGCCTCCGCTACCGCCATTTTTGCCCTGGGCGATTGATTGGGTGTTGCTGTAACTTCCGCCACCGCCACCGCCAATGACATTGGGGATATCCGTGATATAGGTTCCCGTTCCATCGGTCCCCGGCGCACTCGTATTCGCAGCACCAGCCCCGCCTTGGCCAATGGTGATCTCAAATTCTCCAACGCCAAACTCCTTTTCAGCGTAATAGTCGACGCCGCCTGCTCCGCCGCCGCCTCCATAATATCCGCAGCCGCCGCCTCCTCCGCCGGCCACCACCAGCAGATTCGCGGTTCCCCCTTGCGTAACGGTGAAGGTTCCATCGGTCAGGAAGGCGTGAATCTTGTAATCGCCGTCCGTTGTTTCCGTGCCTCCGGATGCGATCATGCCTTCCCATCCTGATTCCTTCGGCTTCAGCATCGGTATCTTGATCATGTCATCACCCCGCCACCCAGGTACCGGACAGGGGAATGGCAAACCAGTCATAGCCGCCGTCCGAGGCTTTGAAGGTGAAGAATGAAATAGCGTCACCGGACGCATACCCAGAAGCCACCCCGACATACCCGCCATCATCTCCTGCCTCACCGAGCAAATAAATCTTGTCACCCGGCGACTCTTGGGCGTTGAATCGGACATAATGCGCCCTAACGGCTGATAGTATTGCCGTAAACGCCAAGCCCTCAGAAGCCGCAGGCAGGGTCAGATCGCAGTCGGCATCCGTCATGCCGTAGTTGTTGATGATGGTGCCTGCGCATTCAAGGGCCGTCAAAGAGCCCGATGCTGTCTTGAAGACCTCCTTGTTCAACCCCCTGATAGTCGAGGGGGTTGTTTCGCCTATTGCTCCAGGGGCCGCATGGAGCAGGGCCTTCACGTCAGCCAGGGTCTTTTTGGCCCAGGCAAGCGGAGAACCAGCGGCCACGACAAAATCACTCTCCGCCGTACAGTCGGGCAAGGACGTTTCAGATGACCCGAAATAAGCCTTCAGCACGCTCATCAGCGCTTTTTTTGTAACCCCGCCCTGCACGATAACCGTCTGGTCTGCATCGTTTACCGATTCCGCTGCCGCATATTTGCTGATTCTCATTCCTAC
>JAFGRP010000241.1 GCA_016935075.1 Deltaproteobacteria bacterium
AGCTGCCCGCCGACGCGCCACCCGTGCCCCTACGGGATCGATTTTTCGGTGCGGGGGGAACTGGTCGCCGCCGGGAAGGGGAACGAGGCGGATATCGCCTCTTTCATCGGCCTCGACGGCCTGCACTACCTCTCTCTCGAAGGGATGGTCCGGGCCACGGGGATGCCGCGGGAAAATTTCTGCCTCGCCTGTTACAACGGCGATTACCCGCTGCCGCCCCCGAAGAGCTTCGGGAAGTTCTGCTTCGAGGGGAGCACCTTGTGAAGGCGTGACGGTCTCCCGCATTTCGGTGTCGTTTACAAGCCTCCTGATCTTCCCCTGCGAAGCCTGCCGGGCACAAAGGGCCGGCAGTGAGCCCGGCTTTTACAACCCCTTGCGCCGAACGATTTCCTGAAACTCGTCCGGGCTCAGGAGTCCCCGCTTCTCCGTCCCCTTCTCCTTGACCTCCTTGAGGAGTTCCGTCACCGCCTCGTCGCTGGCCCCGCCGATTCCCAACCGATCTAAAGCGTAGGCGATCGAGGCCTTGCCGCTCTTCTTGCCCAGGACCACCTCCGCCGTGCGGCCCGTAAATGCCGGCGCCGTGGCGAACATGGCCAGCGGATTCTTCATGATCAGGTCGACGCCGATCCCCGATTCCCGAATATAATTACCCTTCCCGAGGACGGGTTTGTTGTTGGCCGGCCGGACACCGGCCAACTCCGAGACCAGCTCCGACAGGGGGATGATCCGGTCGAACCGGTAAGCGGTCTTCATGCCCAAAAGGATGTGCAGACCGATCATCAACTCTTCCAGGGCCGCGTTCCCCGTCCGCTCCCCCAATCCATTCACGCAGGAGTGCACCACCTCGGCGCCGGCCATAACCGCCGCCAACTCCGTCGCCACCCCCATCCCGAAATCGTTGTGGGTGTGAATCTCCACCGGAAGTCCCGTGAGTCCCTTCACCTTCCGGACCAGGTATTTGATCGCCTCCGGGAGGGCGCAGCCCATCGTGTCCACCACGCCGACCGCATCGGGCGGCGCTTCCCCCATCAGACGGGTCAACAAGTTCGTTAGGTCCTCCTCCCGGGCCCGCGTCGTGTCATAGGGAAAATACACCGTGTGGAGTCCCTGCTGCTTGGCGTACTTCACGCAATCCACGCTCTTGCGTAGCACATCCTCCCAGGTCCAGTTGAACTGGTATTTCAATTTCGGATAACCGATCGGGATCTCGATGATCACCCCCTGCGCCCCGCACTCCAGCGCCTTGTCGATATCCACGGTTAGCGCCCGGGCGAAGGTGTAAATCCTCGCCTTGAGACCCAGCCGGCTGATCTCCCGGATCGCCTGGAAATCTTCCTCGGAAACCGCCGGCATTCCCGCCTCGATCCGCTCGATGCCGACCTCGTCGAGCTTCCGGGCGATTCGGACCTTGTCCTGTTTGCGGAACACCACCCCGGGCGTCTGCTCGCCGTCCCGAAGCGTCGCGTCGTGGATCTCCACCTTCACGGGCAGGTCGAAACCGCTGCGCACCTCCTCCGCGAAATTGTAGGGGCTCACCCACCACTGCCCCTCCCGGATATGCGCATCTCCCATGGTCACCCCCTCTGGCCTTGATTGTTTTGATGAGGCATTTTTTGAAACCGTTGAATTTTTAGCAGTCACGGACTTTTGTGTCAAGACCGCATTGTCGCGTGCTGCGCAGCCCCAGGCAAATTCCCCCTCCTGCAGCACCCGGTTATTCGAATGCCGCTTCGACCTTATCTAAAAATATGCCGCCTTTTTTCGCTTGACGTGCAATTCATCCATGTCTTATGTTTCAACAGTTAATAAACACATTGTCAAAAACAGAAGGAGCTGTCCGATGGATTTAATAGACGCCCATTTACACGCCGAATCCCTCTCCTGGGCAAACCTCCGCGAGATGTCAATGAATGGAATCCGGGCTGCGGTCAGCTTCACCGTTTCTCCATGGAGGGCCGGGGCAGATACAAACACGCAGATTGCTTTAATCAACCGATTGCTCCGGCATGAGACCTGGAGATGGGAAGAGAACAACATGCAGTTGTTCGTGGGGATCGGAGTGATCGCCGTGTCGGTTCCCAGGGATGTTGAAAAGTTCTTTCTGCAGATGGAGAAATTTCTTAAGGAACCGAAAGTTGTTGCCATCGGGGAAATCGGATTCGACCCGAGGTCTCAGACCTGCAAGGATTTGAAGAAGCAGGAAGAAATATTGAAGATTCAGTTGAAGATGGCGAAAGCAAGAAACCTTCCCGTCGTTGTGCATACGCCACCCGACTTGGGCCAAGTCAAGCTCGATGTAAAGGAAAAATATCATAAAAGGGATTTTATGGAGAGGAGCGTGCAACTCATTCAAGACGCGGGCTTATCTCCCGAGACGGTGGTCCTGGATCACCTTGATTCGGAAGAATGGATCAGATTTGCCCTCGATCATGGGTGCACGGCGGGGATCACGATACAAGAATGGAGAGACATCGGACCGGACAAAGCGGCCAACTGGGCAGATGAATTTGGACCGGAAAGAATACTGTTGAATACGGACACCAGTACCCTGCCATCCGATCACCTCGGGGTTCCCAAAGCCGTTTTTGAAATGAGGAAACGAAAAGTTTCGGAAATGAAGATAAAAAAAATGGTTTATGAAAACCCGGTCGATTTCTACCGCTTATCGCCATAGAAGAGATCACGCGCCGCAACGACGAAGGTAAAGCATGAACGCAGCATCCGGATTTTTTACGAAGCCGCTGCGGTTGTTTCTTGCAGCAGGGCCTCGATAAACTTCACCCCCGCCTCCAACTGCGCGACGGCGATATGTTCCGTCGGCGAATGGGAGTCTTCGATGCCGATCCCGAGGGCCGCACAGGGCAGTCCGCGGCCGTTGAATACATTGGCGTCCATTCCTCCGCCGGACGTCCAGAGCCGGGGTTCGATGCCCAGGGTGCGTGCGGCGCGGAGGGCATTCGCCACGACCGGATGCGTCTCGGAAACGGTAAAGGTCTCAAAGGGGATCTCCTTCCGGACGGATAGCCCGGCGCCGGCGGATGCGGCCGCCTCCCGGAAAGAATCCAGGATCGCCTGCACCTCCGTCTCCAGTCGGGCCGCATCGGTGCTCCGGACCTCCATGATCACCTCCGCCCGGTCGGCGACCATGTTCCGGATCCTGCCGCCGTTAATCCGCCCCACATTCGAAGTCGTCCGGCGGTCTATGCGTCCGGTGCGGAGCCGGGCGATGGCCGTGGCCGCAACGACGATCGCATTGATCCCCTCCTCGGGGCGAACCCCGGCATGGGCCGCCTTGCCCTCCAGAACGAGATCGAGGTCCACTTTCGACGGCGTCTGATTGATGATGTTGCCCACGGGGCCGTCTCCGTCGAGGATGTACCCGAAGGCGGCCTTCAACGCCGCGTTGAGATGCTTGGCGCCGAAAAGACCGACCTCCTCCTGGACGGTAAAGACCACTTCGAGATCCGGATGGGAAATGCCCCCGCCCTTCAGATTTGCAAGGACGCCCAGGATGACCGCGATCCCTGCCTTGTCGTCCGCCCCGAGGACGGTCGCGCCGTTGCTGTAGATCACGCCGTCGCGCAATACCGGAACCATCCCTTCCGTGGAGGCGATGGTGTCCATATGGGCGCAGAGCAAGACGGTCGGTCCGGGGGCGTTTCCCGGTACGCGAACCATGACGTTCCCCGTGTCGCTGCCCGTCCGGGGTGCCGAATCGTCCACGGCTGCTTCCATTCCCATTTCCCGGAGCCTTCCGACCAGATACCCGGCCACACGGCCCTCCTGGCGCGAGGGACTGTTCAGCGAGGCCAGGGCCATGAATTCATTGACCACATCGATTTCCATGCGATTACCCTTTCCTTTCCTTGAGCAGTTCGATGAAGGCCTCGATCCGGGTTTCGATCTGGCCCTCGGAGAAGCTCCGCTCGTCGACCATGTCCGCCTCGATCATGACCGTCGGGATCCCCATCTTCTCCCGGACGATCCGCTGGATGTCGTACTGGCCGAGCGAGTAGGGTTTGCAACTCCGGTTGGAGTGCATCACGAGGCCTTCCGCGCCGTACTTTTCCACCATCTCCATCACCTGCCGGGCCATCTCGTCTACGCCGATGTTCAGGTAGATCCGGGTGTAGCACTCGGCCATCGTCTCCAGGAAGTTATGCTCATCGACGTACTTCAGCGAGCCGCACCAGGCGGAGGTGTAGCTGTCCGCGACGAGGCAGGCGTCCTGGGCGGCGAACTTCTCCGAAAGCCATTTTGTCCGGAACCAGACGGGGAGGTTGTCCCAGAGGAGCCGGTATTTTTCGTTCGGGACGGCGCCGATCCCTGAAGCGACCCGCTCCTGCATCTCGGTCAGGAGCATCTTGTAATAGTCCACGGCTTGCTGCGTCCCGCGGAGGGTGACGATCAGGGCGAGATGGAAGAAGGCGTCGAAGGCGGAGAGCGGCGCGGGCCGGTTCATCGCCGTGTCGAGGACCGCCTGCCAGAGACGCTGGCCCTCCACGGAGAGCCGTCCGACCTTCTGGAGCCGGTCGTGATCGAGTTGTTTCCCGGAGGCCTCTTCCAGGAAGGCGATGTACTCCTCGATCTGCCCCTGGACGTAACGCTGCGCCTCCGCGGAAAACCCCGTGTGGCAGAAAGGGGTGTCCAGGATGAAAAGAGGCACCTTGAAGAAGCGGGCCTGGATCTCGTACCACTTGAGGACCGTTCCGCAGATGTTGTTGCAGCAGACGAGCATGTCGGGCCGGGGGAGACCGCCGATCGGCCCGCCGTTCACCGGTGCGCAGGCGATGTCCGAGCGGGCGTAGGAACACAGGTCGCTCGAATAGCCCATCGACTCCGCCTTTTCGCAGAGATCCACCCCCATCTTGCTTGCCCCGATCATCGCCCCGTGGTTCTCCGGATAGACGGGGATAATATCCATCGCGATCAGGGGCTCCACCGGACCGCCGCTCGTGATCCAGGCCACCTTCTTGCCGGTCTGCTCCGCGGTCTTCGCATCGATGTAGTAGGCCGTCATGATCTCCTTCATCTTCTTGGCTGCTTTGATCTTCCGCCTTTCCTTCCCCTCGTCTATTTCGGTCATCTTCCTCTCCACCCGTCAAAATCGGTCTATTTTCTGGAATCGATCATCCCGGGAATTGACTTCATTGGCGCTCAGAAATCTTTTTCGACCCTGCAACGTCTCGCTTCGCTGCAAAGGCAAAACTCGCGCCTAAAGGCGCTCAGACAGTTGCCTTTGCGAACGCTGCGCTTCGACGGCAGGGTTCCCCGAAAAATATTTAAATCGCGCTGCATGAAGTCAATTCCCATGCTGTGGTATCGCTTTCAGATCATTTCGATAAAGGCCTCGAACCGCGTCCGGAGCTGGCCGTCTGCCGGAAGCCGGTCCTCGACCTCCATGAGCAGGCTCGGAATCCTTGCCCGGTCCAGGGCCTCCTTCAGATAAGGGTAATCGAAGGCATGGGGATCGCAGAACTTGAGCAGAAAGAAGACCACCCCTTGCGCCCGCTTCTCCCGGACCAGACGGACGAGGTGGTCCGCCCGGCCGGTCAGGCCACGGTGCTTCGCGGGGCAGACGATTCGATCCAGGTACCGCCCGGCGATGGCGGCCACGGGATCTGTCTTTTCGTCGATCAGGCCGCCGAACCAGCGGGAACCGGTGCAGAGATCGTCGCCGATAACCGCGCCGCCCGCCTCCTCGATGATCGTGTAGATGTCGGGGTGGTTGGAGACGCCGCCCGACAGGACGATCCGCTTTTTCGGCCATGCCGCAACCATCGAAAGGCTCTTTTTCTCCAACTCCGCGACGACCTCTTCCAGGAGGGACGACATCCGGGTTCGGTCCAGGATCATTGCGGCCCGGACCAGGGCATAGAGATCGCTTCCCATGAGGATCTCCGGCCGCTCGCCCTTCAGATCGTCAATCCGTGTCAGGGCGGTGCGGATCCGGTTCATGGTCCGGATCGCCGCCCGGAGAGCCTCATCGGAAATCGTCACACCCAGTTTCTTGCCCAGATCCTCGCGGAACCGTCTCAGGACGTCGATCAGGTACCACCGGGCACCGTCCGTATCCAGCTTGACCGGCAGGACCACGTCGAGATGAAAGCAGGCGGGGACATTCAGCCGCCAGATGTCGGAGAGGCGCTGGATCGAGTCGCAGGTGTGCGGGAAGACGACGCCGTCCAGGAAGTCGAGGCGGCCGCCGAGGGCGTCCTCCAGCGCGCCCCGGACCAGCGAGCAACAGTAGGACTGCAGGTGGGCCTCGGCCAGATGGATCTTCTCTCCCGAACCGAAGAGCCGGAAGGGGTGCGCCCCGGCCGCGAGGACGATCTCCTCCGGCGTATACGAGCAGAAATAACCGACCACCTTCCTGCCGGTTTCCGCCTTCATGCCCTTCACGTAACCGTCAGGATCTTTCAGAATCTGACGGCATTCTTCGATCGGCTTCATCAATTTTGTCTCCTTATCCGGAATCATGGCCCGCAGTATTTCCCCTCGGCCTTCAACTTCGCGATCTCCTCCACCTCGAGGACGTTGAAGGCGACCTTGCCGACCAGCGTGCAGGGAAGGTCGCTCCTGAACTCGATCTCCCGGGGGCAGCTCCAGCGGATCAGGTGCTCCCGGCAGTGGGCGATGAGCGCCTTCTCCATCTCGGGGCCGGCCTTCCCGGGCTCCTTCAGGACGACGAACCCCTTGATGCGCTGGACCTGCTTCTCATCGGGGACGCCGATGACGCAGGCCTTGAGGACGTCGGGGTACCGGTAGAGAACATCCTCCACCTGGGCGGGGTAGACGTTCATCCCCGACGATTTGATCATCCGCTTCTGGCGAAGCCGGAAATAGAAGAAACCGTCGGCGTCCATCGTGCCGATATCGCCGGTGTGGAGCCAGATCCGGCCGTCCGCATGGGTGCGCAGCGTGTTGGCCGTCTCCTCCGGCTGGTCGAGGTAGCCCAGCATCACCGCGGGGCCGTGCACGCAGATCTCGCCCTCCTCGCCGACAGGCGCCTCTTCCGTCGTTCCCGTTTTTACGATCTTGGCCAGCATGTCGGGGAAGGGAAGCCCCACGCTCCCTTCGCGGTACCGGTTGAGCGGCGTCGCCATGATCGCCGTCACCGCCTCGGTGAGGCCGTAGCCCTCCAGGAGCTGGACATTTCCGCCCCGCTCCCTGACCACCGCCTCGAACTTCTCTTTGACCGGCCGGGGGAGCGTATCGGCGCCGCTGAAGGTCGCCTTCAGACAGCTCAGATCGGTTTTCTGAAAGACGGGGTTGGAGCTCAGCGCCTCGAAGAGGGTGGGAACGCCGACGACGAAGTTCGGCCGCTTCTTTTTGATCAGATCGGCCACGATTTCAGGCGTGAACTGGGGGACGAGGATGCTCTTCCCCCCGCCCATGAAGGCGGCGTTGATGCAGACCCCCAGGCCGAAACCGTGGAAAATGGGGAGGATCGCGAGAATCGCGTCCCCTCCCCCCAGGCTCCCCCAGACGGAGACCTGCATCCCCTCGCTGATGAAGTTGAAATTGGAGAGCATGATCCCCTTCGGGACGCCCGTTGTCCCGCCGCTGAACAGGATCACAGCCATCTCGTCCGTACCCATCTCCGCCTTCGGCGCCTTCGGGTGGCTTCCCCGCATGAGGTCGCTCCACCAGACCACCAGCCTGTCCTCCGGGACCGGCGGGATCTTCCGCCCCTTGGTCAGGTTGAAGCCGATCTTTTTGATCAGCGGAAGATAATCGGGGATCCGGGTGAGGATGAGCGTCTGAAGATCCGTCTGATTCTGTACCTCCTTGAATTTCCCGTAGAAGGCGTCGAGGGTCAGGGCAAAACCGCTCTTCGCGGTATTCAGGTAAAACGCGATCTCTTTCGCGGGCGAGAGGGGGTGGATCATGCTCGCCACGGCGCCCAGCTTGTTCGCGGCATAGAAACAGATGATCCCCTGGGGGCAGGTGGGCATGGCGATGGTCATCCGGTCGCCCTGCTTCAGGCCGAGGGCGGCGAGGGCATCCGCGCAGCGGTCGATCTCCGCGCCGAACTGCCGGTAGGTGGCGGTGTGACCAAAGAAGTCATAGGCGACGGCGTCCGGGTTCCGGGAAACCGTCTGCATCAGCGCCTCGACCATCGTCACCCGCGGATAGTCTATATGTTCCGGGATATCGCCGTAAAACTTCAACCAGGGTTTCTGTTCGTACATGGGTTGCTTCCTCCTTCCGGCAGGCTCCGCAGCCCCGGGAACGCATAGGGCAAAACGGGGTGATTTCACGCGTCAGGCGCCCCGAACGTCAAGAACGGCGCTGAAGGAATGAAAGGCCGGTCTCAAGCCGGGTTGATCATACACATTTATTGCGGATTTGGCAATTTCGAGAAAAGCTCAAAAAAACCTATTGACAATTTCAAATGTATATTTTAAATGCCGATTGGAAGTCATTCAAGGAGAGGCTAAAGATGAAGAGCCAAAGAGACGATACGGCAAAGACCCGCAGCAGACTGCTGGCAGCGGCGGGCGAGATTTTTGCGGAGAAGGGTTTCCGGGATGCAACGATTGCGGAGATCAGCCTGAAGGCCGGGACCAACGTCGCAGCCGTCAACTACCATTTCGGCAGCAAGAAGGCCCTCTACAGCGAGGCGTGGCGGCACGCCTTTGCCCAATCCATACAGGCCCATCCCCCGGACGGCGGCGTGGCCGCCGATGAAACGCCGGAAGAGCGCCTGCGGGGACAGGTCACGGCACTGCTCCAGCGTATCGCCGACGAGAACAACCGGGAGTTCCGGTTCCTGCAACGGGAGTTTACCAATCCCACCGGATTGCTGAAGGAGGTGATGCGGGAGGAGATCCGCCCCCTGCAGCAACGAACTGAAAAACTGGTCCGAGAACTTCTGGGCCCGCAGGTTTCCGAGACGGATGTGCTGTTCTGCGAGGTGGGCATCATCAGCCAGTGCATCAACCCGACGGTGATCCGGAGCCGGTCCAAAGAGGACAGGGAAATTCATGACGGCCAGAAGAAAATCGACGATATCGACGCATACGCCCGGCATGTCGTGACCTTCTCCCTGGCCGGGATCGCCGCCGTTCGGGCGGCGACTGAAGCGCGCAGGGAAGGCCGCAAGACGAAAACTTCCGGAAAAGGGAAAAGACCATGAACCGCCCGCCGAAAGCAAAACGGATGCAGCATTTCCTGCGGATACTGACGGCGGCGTTGTCGGCGTTTCTGGTCCTGGCCGGATGCGCCACAGTCGGCCCGGATTACGTCCCGCCCGGAAAGACGGCCTCCCCCGCCTGGAACACCCCGTTGCAGGGGGGGCTTACGGTCGAAGCCGAACCCGGGAATCTCGCAACCTGGTGGAAGACCCTCAATGATCCGGAACTTTCCCGACTGATCGAACGCGCGGTGGCCGGGAACCAGGAACTTAAAAAGGCAGAGGCGCGCATCCGCGAGGCGCGCGCCCGCCGGGGCCTGAGCCGGACCGATCTCTACCCGACGCTGAATGCCGGCGGCTCCGTCACCCGCCGCTACAGCAGCGCTGAAACGGGAGGATCGACAACCCGGGACCTCTTTTCCGCAGGTCTCGACGCCTCCTGGGAGATCGATCTCTTCGGCGGCGTCCGACGTTCCGTCGAAGCGGCCGACGCGGATCTCCAGGCCGCCGGTGAGAATCTGCACGATACGCTCGTCTCCCTTCTCGCCGAGGTGGCCCTGAATTACCTTGATCTTCGTACCGGCCAGGCCCGCCTTTCCGTGACCGAAGAAAGTCTGAAAACCCAGGAAGAGTCCTACCGTCTGGCCCTGTGGCGCTCCCAGGCGGGCTTGAGCGACGAGTTGGCCGTCCGGCAGGCGACTTACGGCCTGGAGAGCGCCCGGGCGCAGATCCCGACACTGCGCCATTCGATCTCAGAGTCCCTGAACCGTCTCGCGGTTCTGCTGGGCGAACCGCCGGGCGCGGTGCACGCGGAGTATGAGACGGCAAAACCCGTCCCGGATATCCCGCCGGATGTCGCAGTCGGGGTGCCGGCGGATCTGCTGCGGCAGCGGCCGGATGTACGCCGGGCCGAGCGCCAACTGGCGGCGCAGACGGCGCGGATCGGCGTCGCCGCGGCGGAACTCTACCCCAAACTCAGGCTGAGCGGAGCAATCGGCCTGGAGGCCCTCTCATTCAACGGCCTCTTCTCCTCGGGGATCGCGACTTCCAGCGGCTCAGCCGGTGTCACATGGCGGATCTTTGACGCCGGCGCGATCCGGCGGAACATCGATGTTCAGTCCGCGCTGCAGGAGCAATACCTGATCGCCTACGAATCCGCCGTGCTCGTAGCGCTGGAGGAGGCGGAAAACGCCATTTCCGCCTATGCCCAGGAGCAGCGGCGGCGGAAGTCGCTCGGCGATGCGGCCCGGTCGGCGTCGGAGGCGGTTGAACTGGCGAAGATCAAGTACCAAACGGGGCTGACCGATTTTGGAACGTTGCTGGAGGCTGAGCGGTCTCTGCTGAATTTCCGGGACCAACTCGCACAGAGCGACGGAGCCGTTGTCGTGAATCTGATCAAACTCTACAAAGCCCTGGGCGGCGGATGGACGCCGTCCGCCCCGGTTGAATCGAATATCCCTGTGAACGGAGCAAAATCATGACCGCAAAAACGAAAACGAAGGGGATTGCCGAAACCCTGGAAATCGGCGACGGGAAAGGTCCCGGTCGAAGATGGTGGCGGTGGCTTGCCGCCATCCTCGTCATCGCGATCGCAGCGGCGGCCGCCTGGATCTATTTGAGCAGCAAAGAGAAATCGGCGACGACCAAGTACAAAACCGAGCCGGTTACACGGGGCGATCTGACGGTGATCGTGACGGCAACCGGCACCCTGAAGCCGACCAACTCGGTGGACGTGGGAAGCGAACTTTCCGGAATCGTCAAGAGCGTGGAGGCGGACTTCAACAGCCGCGTCAAGGTCGGCCAGGTCCTGGCGAGGCTCGACACCACGAAGCTGGAGGCGACGATCACCCAATCCAAGGCGTCGCTGGAATCGGCGAAGGCCAAGGTCCTGCAGGCCGAGGCCACCGTGGCGGAAACCAAGGCCAAACTGGCGCTGCTTCGGAAGGCCCGCGAACTGAGCCAGGGGAAGCTCTCCTCGCAACAGGAGGTCGATGCGGCGGAGGCGGCTTTCGCCCGCGCCCAGGCCGACGCGGCCGGCGCTGCTGCTGCGGTCGCTCAGGCCCGGGCGGTCCTCGAGGCGATCCAGACCGACCTTGCCAAGACGGTTATCCGTTCGCCGATCAACGGCATCGTCCTGACCCGCAGCATCGAGCCGGGACAGACCGTAGCCGCTTCTTTCACCGCCCCGGTGCTCTTCACGCTGGCGGAGGATCTGACCCGGATGGACCTGCACGTGAATGTGGACGAGGCCGATATCGGCAAGATCCGGGAAGGGCAGAAGGCCACGTTCACCGTCGCCGCTTACCCGAACCGGACCTTCTCGGCGCGGATCACACAGGCCCGTTACGGCTCCTCGACGACCTCCGGTGTCGTGACCTATGAAACCATACTCAAGGTCAGCAACCCGGACCTGTTATTGAGGCCGGGGATGACGGCCACCGCGGACATCACGGTTAAACAGATCGAAAAGGCCGTGCTGATCCCGGGCGCCGCGCTGCGCTTCGCGCCACCCGCGCAGCCGGAAGCGAAGTCGTCCGTGAGCCCGCTGGCCTCGCTGCTCCCCCGGCCGCCCCGCATGACGCCCAGAAGCAAAGTCTCAAACGGGGCCAAGGGGCAGCAGCGGGTCTGGATTCTCAAGGACGGCCGGCCCGTCGCCTTTCCGGTTACGACCGGCTCGACCAGCGGAAATCTGATCGAGATTATCGCCGGCGATCTCCAGCCGGGCATGGCGGTCATTATTGACATTATGACGGGGGGGAAATGATGACCGATCCGGACAACGGAACCGTCGCGAGACCGCCGGAGGAGTTGATCGCCTTTCGGGGGGTGACCAAGGTGTACGGCCGGGGAGATGCCTGCATGCAGGCCCTGCGCGGGATCGACCTCGACATCATCGAAGGCGAGTTTGTGGCGATCATGGGGCCCAGCGGCTCGGGAAAATCGACCTGCATGAATATCCTCGGCTGTCTGGACACGCCGACCGCCGGGAGCTATCGTTTCAAGGGTGTCGAAGTCGGCCATCTGACCCGCAACCAGCGCGCCCTGCTGCGCCGTCATTACCAGGGGTTCGTCTTTCAGGGCTACAACCTGCTGAACCGCACATCGGCGCTGGAAAATGTGGAATTGCCCCTGATCTATCGCGGCTTCTCCTCCGCCGAGCGGCGTGAACGCGCACGCGAAGCGCTGGAGACGGTCAGCCTGACCGGATGGGAAACCCATACACCAGGCGAACTTTCGGGGGGGCAGCAGCAACGGGTTGCGATCGCCCGCGCGATCGTCACCAAGCCCGCGGTCCTTCTGGCGGACGAGCCGACGGGGAACCTCGATACAGCGCGGAGCCGCGAGATCATGGAGCTGCTGACCGCGTTGAACCGCGATCGGGGAATCACCGTCATCATGGTTACCCACGAACTGGACATGGCCGCTTATGCCTCGCGGGTCATACGGTTTGTGGACGGCCTGGTCGCATCCGATAAGCCAAACGGAGGAAAATCGTCATGATCGGCAACACCGTTCTCTTGGCCCTGCGAGAGATCCGTCGCAACGTCCTGCGTTCCTTTCTAACCATCCTGGGCATCGTCATCGGCGTGGGGGCCGTGATCACGATGGTGACCATCGGCGGAGGAGCTACACTCGAAGTCCGGCAACAGATCGCCGCCATGGGCAGCAACCTGCTCATCGTCAGCCCGGGCAAGAGAATGGGCCCCCGCCTGGCTTCCGGCGCATCGCTGTTCAAGGAGACCGACGCAGAGGCCATTGTCGGAGAGATCAGCGATATCGCCGCTGTCGCCCCGGTTTCCTCGCGTTCGATCCAGACCATCTTCGGCAACCAGAACTGGTCCACCAGCGTGATCGGAACCGACAACCGGTATCTCCGCGTGACGAACCGCGCGCTCCAGACGGGACGGACCTTCAATGACAGCGAGCTGCGCGCCGGCGCGGCGGTCTGCATCCTGGGGGATACGGTGCGCAAGAAACTCTTCGGCGCCCAGAACGCACTGGGGGAGAGGGTCCGCCTGCAGAAATTCTCCTGCGAGGTGGTGGGTCTGCTGGAGGGAAAGGGACAGAGCAGCATGGGGCAGGACCAGGACGATATCGTCTTGATCCCGCTGCGCACCATCCAGCGGCGGATTACCGGGAACCAGGATGTTTCTTTCATCCAGGTCTCGGTCCAGGAGGGTGCCTCCACCGAGAAGGCCAAAAACGACATCGAAGCCCTGATGCGGGATCGGCGCCATCTGGGGCCGAGCGAAGAAGACAATTTCAACGTGATGGATATGAAAGAGATTGCCAGCATGCTGACGGGAACCACAAAGATGCTCACCGCGCTCTTGAGTGCGGTCGCGGCCGTCAGCCTCCTGGTCGGAGGGATCGGCATCATGAACATCATGCTGGTTTCGGTGACCGAACGGACCCGCGAAATCGGCATCCGGCTGGCTATCGGCGCCCTTGAACGGGAGGTCCTGACGCAATTCCTGGTGGAGGCGGTGGTTCTTTCTTCTTTCGGCGGCCTCATCGGCATCGCGGTGGCCCTGGCCGGATCGGTCTGGCTGTCGGGCTTTCTGAAGGTGCCGTTCGTCTTCAACGGCGGGATCGTGCTGCTGGCCTTTCTCTTCTCGGCGGCGGTGGGGGTGATCTTCGGCTACTTCCCGGCGCTCAAGGCCGCCCGTCTGGATCCCATCGACGCCCTGCGCCATGAGTGATCCTTTTCATGCACCCCACCGCCGGCGGTTTGGTCCATTGCGCCTGATTTCCAATGAAATGCACGCCTCAAACCGACACGACCGGAAAACGACAGCCTTCAGAGGCAAAGACGATCGCGGCGCGCGCCGCCGCAACTTTTTTCCGGGGATGCCGCTTGACAGCCGCTGTCCTATTTCTTATAGTACCCGGCAGGAGAAGATTCCCGGGAGGCGCTTGAATTCATGAACCTGCAGGGCATTGTCGGCATCATCTTCCTGACGGGTTTCGCCTGGCTGATCAGCGAAAACAGGCGCGCCGTCCGCTACCGGATCATCATCACCGGTCTCATCGTCCAGTTCGCACTGGCTCTGATACTGCTCAAAATTCCGATCTTCGGGGATTTTTTTGTGCTGTTGAACAAGGGGGTCACCGCTCTCGAAAAGTCCACGGCCGCGGGAACATCCTTCGCCTTCGGCTATCTGGGAGGTGGGACGCTGCCCTTTGCGGAAACCTATCCCGGAGCGGCTTTCATCTTTGCGTTCCAGGCCCTGCCGCTGATCCTGGTCGTGAGCGCCCTCTCCTCGCTCCTCTTCTACTGGAAAATCCTGCCGCTCGTGGTCCGGGCTTTTGCCTGGTTGCTCCAGAAGACCATGCGCGTCGGCGGCGCTGTTGGATTCGGCGCGGCGGCCAATGTTTTCCTGGGCATGGTGGAGGCGCCGTTGCTGATCCGGCCCTACCTCGACCGGCTCACGCGCAGCGAGTTGTTCATCACGATGAGCTGCGGCATGGCCAATATCGCCGGAACGGTCATGGTCCTCTATGCAACCATACTTGGTCCGCAGATCCCCGGCGTGATGGGACATATTCTGATTGCCTCGATCATCAGCACGCCGGCGGCCATCATGATCTCGCTGCTGATGGTTCCGGAGACCGGAGAGATCACGCCGGGAGGGTATATTCCGCCCCAGACCGCATCCGGTTCCATGGATGCCATTGCGCGGGGCACCTCCGATGGCATCACGCTGTATCTGAATGTCGTCGCCATGCTGATCGTCCTGGTGGCGCTGGTGGCGTTGAGCAATCAGATCCTCGGACTGCTTCCCCATTTTCGGGGGGAACCCGTCACGCTGCAGCGGCTCCTGGGCTACATCATGGCGCCGGTGGCCTGGATGATCGGCATTCCCTGGTCGGAATGCACGACGGCGGGCTTTCTGCTGGGTGAAAAGACGATCCTCAACGAATTGATCGCCTATCTGGATCTGTCCAAACTGGCGGCGGGATCCTTGAGCCCCAGAAGCCAGCTCATCATGATCTATGCGCTCTGCGGTTTTGCCAACCTGGGCAGCCTGGGTATTCTGATCGGCGGGATGGCGGCCATGGCGCCGGGGAGGCGCGGCGAGATCGTTTCCCTGGGGTTCAGGTCGATTGTCTGCGGGACCCTGGCGACGTGCATGGTCGGCGCCATCGTCAGCCTGATGGTGTAACGTCATCAATCTTGCCCGGCCGGCCCCGGCCCCAGATCCATCAGGGCGGCGGAGATCTCCTGTTCCGAATGAGCGACCCGGCCGGGAAGAAGATCTTTTCTTCTGTCATCATCGACAACCTCTTCTGAGGTGGGCCAATGTCTTTGATGGAGGGCTTTCAACGGGACGCCATCGTCAACACCGCAAAGGGAGAAAACAATAAAATATTGAGGATGCATGGTTTCAAACAGTCTGTCGGCGAAAGAATTCTTGACAAGGATGGAGATTGTTGGTACAGATCCGGCGCGCTTGGATCCGGTTACGGACTGAGACGGGACGGACATTATTTATGAGCAAGGTTATGGGCCTCTCGTTTTTGGCGATGGGGCTTTTTTTATATGGGTACACGCCGTGCATGATAAAGTCAACAGAGGCTGCGCGGCCGTGATCTGATGCACACGCGTCTCCCGTGGCGGCAATGGCGGCACCGGGGGTGCGGGCAGGCCCATCGGCATATCCAGACCGCCGGGCGGACAGGGATGCGGACGCGTCAGAGAGATCGTGGATCCGACGGAGCCGGGTGTCCGGCCGTCACAAGGAGGGGGAAATGAGAAGGGTTTTGATGCTGGTTTTTTCGGTACTGATGGCGTTCGAATGGGGCGGTACGGCCGGTGCTTCGGATTACAAGGCCACATGGAAACTGGCGTGCACCCAAGCCATGGATCACCCTTACATGGTCGGGGCGCAGAAGTTCGTCGACCTGATCAGGGAAAGAACCCAAGGGCGCATCACGATCAAACTCTATCCCAGCAACCAGTTGGGCAAAGGCGAACGTGAAATGACCGAAGGTGTCCAACAGGGCGCAATCGACCTGCTGGTGACATCCACCGGCCCGCTGGGCGGGTTCAGCCCCTCCATCAATATCCTGGATTTCCCCTTCCTTTTCAGGGATTTCAAACATGTGGACCTGGTTCTGGACGGGGCCATCGGACAAAAGCTGCTCGATGACTTCGGAAAGGCCGACATCAAGGCCCTGGCCTTCTGGGAGAACGGATTCCGCCATCTGACCAACGCCAAGGGGCCGATCAGGAAGGTCGAGGACGGCAAGGGGCTCAAGATCCGGACCATGGAGAACAGGGTGCACCTGGCGGCCTGGAAAGCCGCGGGGTTTAATCCCACCCCCATGTCCTGGGGGGAGGTGTTCACGGCGCTGCAGCAGCGGGTTATCGACGGCCAGGAAAACCCGGTCGCCGTCTTTTACAGCAACAAGCTCTGGGACGCCGGCCAGAAGTATTTTTCGTTCAGCGCCCATGTCTACTCCCCCGCTCCGATATTGATGAGTCCCAAGGCCTTCAACGCCCTGCCCGGGGAGGATCGGAAGCTGGTTCTGAGTACCGCCATGGAGGTGGCCCGGTTTCAGCGCAAGATCAACCGCGACGCCGAAGAGGCGAAGCTGCAGGAGATCGCGAAGAAGGGGGTGACCGTGACCCGCGACGTGGACCGCGAAAGCTTCAGAAAAGCGATGGCGCCGGTTTACAGGGAATTCAGCGCACAGTTCAGCAAGGCCGAAATCGAGACCATCATGAACGCGAAGTAATCCGAATGGTTGCATAACGCAGGCCGGGCCGGACGTACATATCCTTCAAGGATCCCTGCGGCGTGCGTGCGAGGTGCGCCACAACGATCTTCGATTCGTTTCCCATCGGACGTGACCGGGAGATCCCCGGAAGGAAATGTCAGGATTGTTGCCGATATGGGAATCGGACGGACCCCTGATTGTCTGCAAAGGGGCCGGTCGCGTTCGTCGGTTATGGGGGGCAGTGTCATGCGCGTGCTGAGACGCTTCAACGCATTTCTGCTGACGGCGGGGAGCTGGGGGACCATTCTGTTCATGACCGTGATCGCCGTCGTCGTCCCCTATGAGGTGATCGGGCGTTATGTTTTCGAGAAAATGACCATCTGGTCCGGCGAGGTTTCGACCTACTCCCTCGTCTGGGCCTCGATGCTGGGCGGCGCGGTGGGGCTGAAGAAGGGCTACATGATCAGCATGACCGCGGTTCTGGAATCGCTCCCCCGGGGTATGGTCCGGATTTTAAAATGGTTAAGCTATCTCTGCGCGCTCTTTTTTTTCGGCGCCATGTTCGGTTACGGCGTCTTTCAGACCCTGTATAACGCGCATCAAACCTCGCCGGCGCTGGGCCTGGTGATGAGCTATCCCTACGCCGCGCTTCCGACCGGCTTTTTCATCATGTTCTTTTTGACGATGGAGGAGTTCATGTTTTTCATCGGCCTGCGTCCGCCGGGAGGGGGACCATGATCGTCTTCGTCCTCACCTTTGTTGCCCTCCTGTGCATCTCCGCGCCGATCATCGTGGCCCTGGGCGGATGCTCTCTGGTCTACGCCCTGCTCGACGGCGGCATACCCATCACCACCCTGGTCCAGACGGTTTTCGGCGGCCTGGCGACCTTTCCGCTTCTGGCCATCCCGCTCTTCATGCTGGCCGGCAATCTCATGAATGAGGGAGGGATCACGCGGGACCTGGTCCGCTTCGCCCGCCTGCTTCTGGGTCATATCCGCGGGGGGTTAGGCCATGCCACGATCCTGGTATGCGCCGTCTTTGCGGCAATCTCCGGGGCGGCGGTGGCCACGGCGGTCGCCATCGGCGTGGTGATGATTCCGGCCATGATCAAAGCCGGATACGACGAGGACGTGGCCGGCGCGCTGACCTGCACGGCGGCCTGCATGGGACCGATCATCCCGCCCAGCATCCCGTTCATCATCTACGGTGTCACGGCCAACGTTTCGATCGGCGCGCTGTTTCTGGGGGGCGTTTTCCCCGGCCTGTTGCTGGGGGCCGCCCTGATGGCTTACATCTACTGCGTGGCCGGCAAAAACGGCTACCCCCGGGATGTGAGAGCCCCCTGGAAAGAGATTCTCGTCGCCGCCTTCAAGACGATTCCCGCCCTGTTCATGCCGGTTCTGATCCTGGGCGGCATCCTGACCGGCATATTCACCCCCACCGAGGCGGCCGGTGTCGCAGTGGTCTACGCGACCCTGGTCGGGATTTTTCTCTACCGGAAGCTGAATCTCCGGAACCTCCCCAAGGTCATTCTGAAGGCCGGGCTGGAATCGGGGATGGTGATGATGCTGATCGCCATGTCGGAGCCCTTCGCCTGGATCATCGCGGTGGACCAGATCCCCCAGCTTCTGATCGACCGGATCTCCGCCCTGACCACGTCGCCCTGGATGATCCTGCTGTTCATCAACCTCCTGTTGCTGATCATCGGAATTCCCATGGAGACCGCCCCCGCCCTGGTCATCGTGACCCCCGTGCTGGCGCCCATTGCCGTCTCCCTGGGGATCGATCCGGTCCATATGGGGGTGGTCATCTGCCTGAACCTCGTTTTGGGACTGATCACGCCGCCGGTGGGCGCGGTGCTCTTTGCGGTCTGCGGTGTGACGGGGATATCCCTCGACCGCCTCGGAAGGGCCGTCTGGGCGCCGTTTCTCGTCTCCGTGGCGGTGCTGTTCATCGTGACCTACGTTCCCTGGCTGAGCACGTTTTTGCCCGAGGTGTTCATGGGTGGCTGAGGCGATGATGGGATTTTATTCTATTGACGGAGAAACGACCGATGATTGAAGCGTTCATCAACGCCATGGACAAAGCCCTGGATGCACTGAACCGCTACCAGGGAAAAACGGTTCGGCTCTTCCACCACAACGACGCGGACGGCCTCACCTCTGCCGCCATCCTGACCCGGGCCTTCGAACGAAAAGGCCGGCCGATCCGGCGCAGCGCCCTGGAAAAACCCTATCCGGCGGTTCTGGAGAGGATCTTCGATGGGGAGGGAGACATCATCGTTTTTGCCGACTTCGCGGGTCGGATCGCTCCCCTGATTTCCGGGCTGAACCGGGGAAGGAATCTGGTGCTGATCCTGGACCACCACGCCGCTTCCCCCGCAACCGATCCGCAGGTCCACAACCTCGATCCCGAACTCTACGGCCTGAAGGGGGATCTCGACATCTCCGCCTCCGTGACCTGTTATCTCTTTGCAAAGCGGATGGACGAAGGCAACGCCGATCTGTCCGCCCTTGCCGCCCTGGGTGCCGTCGGCGACGAGTTTTTCCTGGAGGGGAAGCTGGCCGGTGAAAATCGCCGGGCCGTTCTCGAAGCCGCCGCCCGGGGAGCAGCGAGAATCGAAGAGGGACAAACAGGGGAAACCTACCATTTTCTGACCCCGCGGGGTGAAAGCGAGGGAAGTTCCCTGGCGGAATACATCGCGACGCTGGGCGCCGTCGGATACTACCGGGAGGGACCGGAGGCGGGTGTTGCGGTCTGCCTGCAGGGTCCCACCGCGGCGTCCGACCGGATGTACGGGGAGCTCAAAACCATGAAGGAAGAGAGATTCCGGCGGGAAATCGGAAGACTGCAGGCGGGAGATCTGCACAGAACCGAGCATATCCAGTGGTTTCACGTGGAAGACCGGTTTGCCCCGATGGGGGTCAAGATGGTCGGCGCCTTCTGCGATGTCATCCGCAAGATGGATTTCGTCGATCCCGGCAGATATCTGGCCGGTTTTCAACGCCTCTCCGACTTCATCCCCGGATTCGGGCCCGTGGGGATGGCGGACGTCAAGGTTTCCATGCGCGTTTCCGGATGGATGGAGTGGCAAATCCGCGGGAAAACCGCCATGGGATTGAACCGGCTTCTTCCGGAGGCGACAGCCGCAGTGGGTGGGTTTTCCGATGCCTGTCACAGCCTCGCGGCGGCCACGACAGTCGGAAGGGGAAAGGAAGAGCAACTGATTGCCGAGATGGAAAAAATCCTGAAAAGGGGGGACAGCTCCCTATTTCATTTCCATGGGAAATAGGGAGCTGTCCCCCCTTTTCCTTTTCCGTAAAGGCGCTCTGCTGCGCGCACAGGGACCCCGGAAAAAAGGAAGGTTTTACCGTGATCCGGACGGTCGTCGGGGGGATGTGAAACGGAAGCCGGTGGGGGAACGGCGGTAATGCAAAAGATTTCCCGCGGGTCTTTAACAGTCTTGACATGCAGGAATGTTGTTTCTATAGTCAGGCCGTGCAAAAAGGATTTCTTATCAAAAAAGGTGAGGAAGGGAGAAAGCAGATGGAGATAGCCGTTACCCAGGAGTCAACCGTTACCGTTTTTTCCATAACCGGCCGACTGGACGCCTTATCGGCCCCGGATGTTGAGGCAAAACTCAATCAATGGTTGGAGCAAAACGAGACGAGACTGGTCATTGATTTGGAGGGTCTTAATTATATCAGCAGCGCCGGCCTCAGAATTCTTCTGTCTGTCGCCAAGAAGATGAAAGCGAGGGGGGGCGTGCTGTTTCTTGCCCGACTTCAGGCTGGCGTGAAGCAGGTGTTCGACATTTCCGGGTTTACCGCCATCATTCCCATATATGAAACCGTCGGAGCGGCGCTGGAAGCGGCAAAGTAGCGCTTTGCGCAGGATGGATACATGTTGACGAAAACATTGCCGGCCCGGATGGACAGCCTTCATGAACTCCTTGCTTTCATAAGCGGATATGCAGAAAAAAAGGGATTCACACAAGACTCTCTGAATCGGATACAACTCGTTGCAGAAGAAGCCCTGGTGAACATATTTCACTATGCGTACGCACACCAGACGGATGATCAGGTCGAGGTGCGCTTAATGGAGACGGATGGCCCTGCGTTGCGCGTTGAAATCCGCGACAAAGGCAATCCCTTCGATCCCCTGTCCCTTGGCGAACCGGATGTGGCGGCGGATATTTCGGAACGGAGGATCGGAGGCATGGGTGTTTTCCTCATCCGCAAGATGGCGGATGAAGTTCGCTACGGCCGCGAAAAGGATACCAATATTTTGAATCTCACTTTTTTCAACCGCCGGTAGGGTGTTGAAAAAAGTCCATCTGCGGCGTTTCCCTCATCCTTCGCCGTTCAACGTACACTATAAAGTACGCCTCACGGCTTAAGGATGTCGGGGGCCTTGCATCCGGGCATTTTTGAACAGCCTGTAAACGAGACTTTTAACAGGTTCCCGGGGGGATGACCGGTGGTCCGTGAGCGGCAATCGAAACATCGAGGCGATCGATAACGGTTTGGTGAAATGTTCAAAAGGAATGATCCTGCAGATACCGGTGAGGCAAAAATTCGTCGCGGCAAAGGCATCGCCTTTCGTTTCAGTTTATGGATTTTGGCGAGCACGACCGTCATCTTCGGTCTGGTGTTCGGGTATTACTATGCCCTGTCCCGCGGACTGATTGTTGCCAACATCGAACAATACGCGGGGCAACTGGCGCTGGGTACGGCCGGTCGTATAGACCGGATTCTGGGGGCGACGGAAAAGATACCCGAGAATCTCTCTCTTTTTATCGATGAATCGACCTCCAGGGACAAGCTTGTCTTGCAGGTACGGAAGATTCTCGAACGGAATCCCGACATCTATGGCAGCGCCGTGGCCTTTGAGCCCTATGCCTGGGACCCCAGGATTCGACACTTCTCTCCGTATTTGCACAGGGAAAAAGGCGGCATTGTATCCACACTCATTCCCTATGATTACTTTTCCTGGGATTGGTATAGGGGGCCCAAGAAACTGAACCACCCCATCTGGACCGAGCCTTATTTTGACGAAGGCGCCGGCAACATTGTCATGTCCACCTACTCGGTTCCGTTTTACAGAGACGTCGACGGGGAAAAAAAATTTACCGGCATTGTCACGGTGGACATATCCCTGGAATGGTTGCAGCATATCGTATCGAATATCAAAATCGGCAAAACGGGTTATGCCTTTCTGATTTCCCAACAAGGAACCTTTGTCACCCATCCGAATCCCGGATGGATCATGAATGAAACGATTTCCAACATGGCCGAGACCCGAAAGGATCCCTTGCTGCGAAAGATCGGCGCCGAGATGACGGCGGGCCGTTCGGGATTTATGCAGACCGAAAGCCTGATGAACGGGAGAAGCTGCTGGCTCGCCTACACGCCCCTTTCTTCCAATGGATGGTCCCTGGGGCTGGTGTTTCCCCAAGACGAACTGATGGCGGACGTCTCCCGCCACTATCGGCAGGCCCTTTTTTTAGGGGCCGTCGGATTGATTTTCCTGTGCGGCGTCATCGTCTGGATCGCCCGGGGCATTACCCGTCCCTTGCGGGCGCTCACCGATTCTGCCGAGATGATGGCCGAAGGGAACCTGGATGTGCCCATCTCCGCCGGCCGCTCCAAAGACGAGGTCGGCAGACTGGCCGGCTCCTTTTCCGTTATGCAAAGCTCTCTGAAGGCGTACATCCAGGATCTGACGGAAGCCACCGCCGCAAAAGAGAGGATCGAAAGCGAGCTGAAAGTCGCTCACGACATACAGATGGGCATCCTGCCCCGGATTTTTCCGCCTTTTCCCGAACGAACGGACCTGGACATTTTTGCGATGCTTAAACCGGCCAGGGAAGTGGGGGGAGATCTGTATGATTTCTTCTTCATGGACGAACATCATCTGTGCTTCACGGTCGGCGATGTGTCCGGAAAGGGCGTTCCCGCGTCTCTTTTAATGGCGGTGACCAAGATATTGATCAAGGCCAAGGCCACGCAGGGGCTGACATCCGAGGCGATTCTTGCCCGGGTCAATGAGGACCTCTCTCTGGACAATCCTTCCATGATGTTTGTTACCCTTTTCCTGGGTATCCTCGATGTCCGAACCGGCGAGGTCATTTACTGCAACGGAGGCCACAACTCCCCCTATGTGATTCGGGCCGATGGCCGGATCAGTCAGCTGGAATCCACGGGAAGCATGGCCCTGGGCGTCGTGGGTGATTTCGCTTACCGTTCCAAAGCCGTCACGCTGCAAAAAGACGACCGGTTGTTTCTCTATACCGACGGCGTCACGGAAGCGAACGATGCCCAATATGGACTGTTTTCAGAGGACAGACTGGAAAAGACGCTCGCCGGGTTGCGGGATAAACCTCTCAAGGAACTGATAACGGGCACGTTGGAGAGCATTGAAGCTTTTGCGCAAGAGACGCCCCAGGCCGACGATATTACGATGATGGTTGTACAGTATTACGGCTGACCGACGGGCTGAGAAGCCCGCCCGTTTTTGTTTTCCTCTATCCCTCGCCGTTCGACATACCTTGAAAGTTCGCCCCACGATCTAAGGGTGGGTTTAAGCTTTGATTGTCAAGAAAGGCGCATGTTCCTCGTTTACAAGACGCCTTGGCAAGGAGATCCACGGATCAACATACAAAATCATAAGGGAAAGGCTAAAGCGTACCGGGTAAAGCAGGTGCTGCCGGCTATAGAGAAGTTGGAGGTTGAACATGCCGCTGAAAAATGATCGTTATACGTACCGCGTAACCTGGTTTGAAGATGATCAGGAATATATAGGCTTATGTGCCGAATTCCCCAGCTTGAGCTGGCTGGATAAAACACCGGAATCGTCTCTAAAGGGCATCCGCGTGATTGTCGAGAGCGTTATCAAGGACATGACACATGGTGGTGAAGAGATACCCCAACCAATTGCCTGTAAAAGATACAGTGGTAAGTTTATGGTACGCGTCCCTCCTGAAATTCACAGAAATCTTGCCATTCAGGCATCGGAATCAGGTGTCAGCCTGAACCGGATTGTTGGTTCGAAGTTAAGTCGATAGCAGGGTAAAGAGCTATTTTGTGATGCTTCCGAAGCTATTCAAATACTTGCCTGCACAACTTCCTGTACTGTTGCCGTCTGCTTGAATCCGTCTTCGGTATGGGTGTCGTCCTGAGTGACGGCCGAGCCGGTAAACGGTTTGCCACGGTGGTTTCCGGAAGGGGAAGGCCGGCAGAGCCTCTGCTCGGGTCAAGACGTGGTTGTGATAATCCAAAATTGATCAGAAAAAGGGGGTAGTGATAACCCAAAATTGACCACCCTGAGCGCTTGACTTCCTGCTAAAGTGGTTCGGTGGACCGGGATTCGTTGTTTCTCATTCGCTGGAAGGTCGTTTGAGATGCTTTCAAAAGAGCAATCATATTGCTTGACAAATAAATTAACAAATACTATATAGAATTTGCAAATTATCAATAATGCAAATGCTATATAGAGGGAAATATATGCAGAACATCGAGCACATTCTGTTTCAGAAGAGCTGGCGACTCGACGAGGAAACCATCTACATGCTGGGCCAGAGCGAGTCCATAATCCAGGCGATCTCTTCGGCCCCGATCAAGCCGGAGTACCGGAAGCAGCTCCTGGTGGTCTCCATGCGGAAAGGCGCCCGGGCGACAACGGCCATTGAAGGGAACACGCTGTCCGAAGCGGAAGTAGCCCGCATCGACGAAGGGGGGAAACTCCCGCCCAGCAAGGAGTACCTGCAGATCGAGGTCCAGAACGTCATCGATGCCCTGAACCGGATACGAACCGAGGTCATAGCGGAAGAAAAGGCGTTCGTTCTGTCGCCGGAGCTGATCGAGCGGTTTAACTATTTCGTGGGCCGGAACCTGGGAGAACATTTTCAGGGCGTGCCCGGCAAGTTTCGGGCATCGGGCCACAACGTGGTTGTGGGCGCATACCGGCCGCCTCCGGGCGAACAGGTTGGAGCCCTGATGACCCGATTCTGCGAATGGATGAAAGAGGCGTTCCGGTACGAGGAGGGGAGGCAGTCGTTTTCGGAACAGGTCCTCCAGGCGATTGTCGCTCACATCTACCTTGCCATGATCCACCCCTTCGGCGACGGCAACGGCAGAACGGCCCGGCTGGTCGAATTCTACATCCTCCTGCGGGCAGGGCTTCCGGACATCGCCTCGCACATCCTGTCGAACCATTACAACGACACCCGTCAGGAGTACGACCGCCGGCTCGACCTCTGCGTCCGGGAAAGGGATCTGTCCGGCTTCATCAAGTATGCGGTCCTCGGATTTCGGGACGGCCTGAGGGGAGTTCTCGACACCGTGCAGATGAACCTTTTGGAGATGTCATGGCACAAGTTCATCTACGACATGCTCGACAGCAAGAAGGCCAGGGGCAAGACGCGCGCCATCGTGAAGCGGCAGAGAACCCTGGCCCTCCAGTTCCCGGTGGACCAGTGGCATACACCGGATGAACTCGTCGTGAGTTCCGGCATCCTGGCTAAGGAGTACGCCCGCCTCTCCACGACAACGCTCATGCGGGACCTTGCGGAGTTGGAAAGGCTGGATTTGATTGCCAGGAACAAGGATAAGTTCAAGGGGAACATCGAAATCATGCGCGGCTACATGCCCAGGAGGAAGACGAGATAGACATGGCGCATAACAAGCAAAAACTGGAATTGACGTGGATCGGGAAGGAGAACCGGCCGAAACCGGCGCCGTAGCCCACAAGATGGCTCGTCGCTGGATCATGGTGGAGCTGGGCGAGCACTGCCATACGCACATCATCCCGCGCATGAAGAAGGTCATCGACGGGAGGGATCAGGGCGGCATCAGCAAAGCGGTCAACTGGAAGGGCGGCGGGGGTTTCCGTTATTTCCGCCTTGCGCCGTCTCTGCTGGAGCAGGACAAGCAAGGCAGGTGATATTGAGACATCGGACGTTCAGCAAAAGGCCGCTGCAGCACTTCTGTATTGCCGTAACGCCTCGGAGTTCACCGCCCGGAAAGGCGGCAAGCCCTGGAGGTATGTCCTCATTCCGCACAACGCCGTCATGGTCAATATGAGTTTTGGAACATTGGTTCGACAGTTCGAGGTGTCTGGTTAAATCAATGCACATGCCTTGCCAGGGCGCCAGTCTGTTCCAATCCCGTCAAGATCCCCGCTTATATTGAAATATCAGGCTCTGTGTTTGATATTTCAAGAATCAATGTTTCGCTTCCGGAAGAACAACCAGGAAAGCAACCACCTCAAAGTCGCGGCGATCTGTTGGTTGACAACCTTCTGCCTGGCCCTCCGGTCTCAAGCAATCCCATTGACGCGCCGTTTACGTCATGGTAGAGCGGCCGGCATGGGAACGCTCTACAT
>JAFGRP010000242.1 GCA_016935075.1 Deltaproteobacteria bacterium
CCGAAGGCACGCTCGGCGTGGTGACGCAAGCCCTTTTGCGTCTGATCCCGATGCCGAAGAGGCGCTGTACGCTGCAAGCGATGTTTGGCGCCCTTGACGACGGCTGCCGGATGGTTCAGGCGATGATCCAATCGGGCCTCGTGCCCGCGGCGGCGGAGATCATGGACCGGACCTGCCTTGAGGTCGTCGCGCGCCATCGAAAGAAAGATCTGGACCGGAAGGTCAATGCCTGCGTTATCATCGAAATCGACGGCGGCGACGATGCGGTCCTGGTATCCCAGACCGGACGCATCGAGGAGATGGCGAAGGCGTGCGGTGCGATGGAATTCAAAACGGCGCAATCACAACAGGAGGAGGATGAAATCTGGGCCGTCCGGCGGGGCATCAGTTCCGCCGTGGCCGCCCTCGCGCCCGACCGCATCGGCGAGGACATCTCCGTTCCCCGCGAAGCCTTCCCGGAGGTGGTACGCCGCATTCGGGGGATCTCCGAAAAACACGGTTTTACGATTGCCGTGTACGGTCACGCGGGTGACGGCAACATCCACCCCTCCATTCTGTGCGACCTGAGCAAACCCGGCGAGGAAGAGCGGGTCCACCGGGCGGTCGACGACGTCTTCGCCGCGGCGTTGGCCGTCGGCGGGACCCTCTCCGGCGAGCACGGCATCGGCATCACCAAGCGGCCCTACATCGCAGGCGCCCTGGGGGATGTCGGAATCCGGACCCTCAAGGCCTTGAAGGCAGCCCTTGATCCAAAGGGGATACTCAACCCGGGAAAGATCTGGTGAAATATCCGATGGATAAAAAGACGGACCACGACCTGCTCCGGCAGGCCGGGGAAATGGTCAGCCGCTGCGACCGCTGCGGCACGTGTCTGCCGGTCTGCCCCCTTTTCGGGGTGAAGGGCGTCGAAGCGACAAGCGCCCGGGGTAAGAATACCATTGCCCGCGCCCTGGCTGCAGGAGGCATTGAACCGACGCGGGAAGCGCTCGACACCGTCAATTTCTGCCTGCTATGCCGGGCCTGCGTCGATATCTGTCCGGCGAAGGTTCCGACCGACGAGGCGATGGTCAATATCCGCCAGTACTTGACCGATCTGACCGGCGGGGCCGGTGTAAAATACAGACTCATCGGCGGCGTTCTGAAGCGTCCGGCCATCGTGAAGGCCGCTGCCGCGGTGTTGTCGATCCTGCGCCGGTCCGGTCTCAACGACCTGTTTCCCTACGGCATGGCGCCGGAAGAGTATAGCCGGGATCATTTTCTGACCGCGTTTGCGGGGCCCGCCGCCCTCGGCCGCCAGGCGCCGTCTTCCGGTGTGACCGTGACGGGAATAACCCGGGTTGCCTATTTTAGAGGCTGCGGGATGGAGATGATGTTTCCGGAGGCCTCCGCCCAGGCCCGCGATATCCTCCGGTCCACCACCCGGCTCGTGGTGAAGCAGAACGTCTGTTGCGGCCTGCCCCATCTTGCCCACGGCCTGCGCGGTGAATTCTTATCCCTGGCCCGAGAAAACATCCGGCTTTTCGAGGACGCCGAGGTCGTCGTCAGCGATTGCGCAAGCTGCAGCGCCACCCTCAAACACCTCGGTTCTTTTTTTGCGGACGATCCGGTATGGCGGGACCGCGCGGCAGCCTTCAGCGGCAAGGTGATGGATCTGACGGAATACCTGATAAAAGCCGGTTACGAGCCGCGGCAGAAGGTGAACGCCGTTTTCACCTATCACGATCCCTGCCATCTGGTGCGGGGCCAGGGGATCATGAAGCCGCCGCGGGAGCTCCTGAAGGCGGCGGGAAACTTTGTCGAAATGAAGGAGGCGGACGTGTGCTGCGGCGGCGCCGGCTCCTTCCTCACCGATTATCCTGATGCGGCAACGCGGATCCTGGAGAAGAAGCGCCGCAATATCGAAGAGACGGGGGCGGCGGTTGTCGTCACCGTCTGTCCCGGCTGCCTGATTCAGCTTGCAAAGGCGGCGAAAGCCTCCGGCGGCCGATTCAGGGCGATGCATATCAGCCAGGTGATCTGAGAAACCGGGGATGGATTTTACCCGGAACCTTTCAGCTTGCCGCGGCCGGATCGGAATCACACGCGAGGCGGGCGCGTCCGCCTCTTTTGGCCCTGTACATGAGATTGTCTACGCGGGTGAGGAGTTCGTCAACGCCTTCGCCCGCCGGCGAAGGAATGCCGTCTCGTCAATCGCGTCCCTGCGGATCCCGTTTAACTCTTCCATCCCTGAACCCCAATCCCGTTTTCTGTTGTGTGGTTTTGATGCCTTGCCCGGCCGAAAAATGCAAGTATTATTTGGCGTCTCCAGACGGAAGTTTCGGAAAATTCTTGATTCTTGTGCCGTCTCGATCATTACTTCCGCTGTTCGGCGGGTCTTCTGAACCGGTTTTGGAACAGATCAAGATTCCTCATGCACAAACAATCTGTGAGTTGATTCACATGCCATGTGTGATATTGTTCACAAATAGCAATTAATAATGCTTTACAGACCATTTTTTATGTGAGAATTTTAAGCCGCCTGAAAATGTCATATTGTCCTGTTCTCTTTTTGAGATATTGTTAAACAACCAAACATAAGCTGCTTTTTGCCGGATTCACTCAGTTTGGTGTAACAATGAAACCAATGAACCACAATGAATTGTTCCTCGATACCATCAACCAGGTTCAGCTTGCCATCAAGAGCACCGGCGTATACCCGGAAGACCATCCCATCACGGTCGAAATCATAAACAATTCTTATGAAGCGCTGGTAAAGCATCTTAAAGACAAAAATATGTTAACGTTCGGCGTAAATGGCGGCAAATTATTGGTGGATGACGATCCGATCGAAACCAAAAATAATCTGCCCGCCAATTTTTCTCTGGATCTCGATCAAAGGGCTATTGAAAGTATTTCCTTTTATCGGGGAATGTCCCGGAGAGATTATATGACTTTTATCAAAGCAATGATCCAAAATCCACGATCTACCGGTAAAGATGGAAGTGTCGCTGCGGCTCTTAAAAACGGCAACGTCTCCACAATACGGCTGAATGAGTTTAAATATAGGAAGGTGTCGAAAGATTTCAAGGAGGACGAACACGGCCATATCATAAATGCTTTTGACATTGATGATGAAAAACCATTGGCATCGGCGAATGCAGGCATGGTTGAGCTGGATCAACAGGATCATGAAAACCGCGGGTATGAGCCTGTTTATGGAAAATCAAGCAGCGAAGATGAAGAAATCCATGACGCGCAAAAAAGGGAGCCGCTTCAGGATGTCGAGGGACCCGTTCACGAATACATAAAAGATTTATTGTCGTGCGGGAAAAGCCATGAAATGGAAACCTACATTGAAGAGGTTTCCTCAAAAATGGATAATAAATCCATCACCATGAGAAAGAGAGTTGCCGAGAGCCTTGAGCATGTAACTTCAACCCTGGAAGAATTCGACACGCTAAAAGAAAAATTTCAGAAGACTTCGGATACACTGACCAACTGGTTAAAAAAAGAGCACCATGTTGATACATATCTGGCTGTGACAAACAGTTTACGCAATATATGTTCTTCAATGAACAAGCTGGACCGCTATCTTATCAGTGAAACGATCGGCAGCCGATTGTTTGAGTCCGACAAAATATCCAAAGCGGAATTGCAGGAGGCGCTGAAAGCAAAAAATAAAAACGGCAATAGTCTTCAATACAATATCGGGGCTCTCAATTTAGTGGATGAGTCTGTTCTTACCCAATGTTTGGCTCAACAATACAAAAACTGCCGGACGGTTAACCTTTCATCCATAAAGAAAATAACTGAAAATATATTGCATACCATACCGGAAAAGTATGTCGGCCGTTATCAGGTTCTTCCCTTCAAATCAGAGCACGGGAAGTTACATACGGCCACGATGGATCCGAACAACTGGCAAATATTAAATGAGGTTCAGTTCATAAGCGGTTATTCCGTTGTTCCATATCTTGCCTCGGAATATCATCTTCTCAATTCCATTGAGAAATTTTATAAAGTTAAGGCCGACAAACCGACCAACCACGAAGCCATGAGCGGCATCCAAAATGGTGATTGGAACAGTGGCCTGGAGCTTGTTGAGGAAAAGCAGGAATCCATCGCTTATAATGAAGAGCTGAAAGATTCAGACGCCCCGATTATCAAGCTCGCAAATGTGATCATCGAGGAGGCTATTAAGCAAAAAGCAAGCGATATCCATATCGAACCTTATGAAAATGAATTGAGAGTCCGCCTTCGGATTGACGGGACCCTGATAACGGTGCTAAACCCCTCCAGAAGTTATGCCAATGGTTTGGCGTCGCGGATAAAAATAATGTCGGGGCTGGACATCTCAGAAAAACGCCTTCCACAGGATGGCCGGTTTAAAGCACGCAAAAATGGGAACATTGTGGATTTTCGTGTTTCTACCTTTCCGGGAATTTTTGGAGAAAAGATCGTCCTCCGTCTATTGGATAATTCCAACCTTGTACTGGATATAAACAAATTAGGATTGAATAATGATGATTTAACAACACTTTTGTCCGCCATGTATAAATCCAAGGGGATGGTACTGATTACCGGGCCCACGGGAAGCGGGAAGACAACTACGATTTACTCTATGCTTCACGACTTGAATGATGGGACCCGCAATATTGCAACCGCTGAAGATCCCATAGAATATAATTTAAAAGGCATTAACCAATTTCAAATGAATGCCAAGATAGGTCTGAATTTTGCTCATGCCCTGAGAACATTTTTAAGACAGGATCCTGATATCATCATGGTGGGAGAAATCAGGGATTTGGAAACCGCGGAAATTGCCTTTAAGGCTGCCCTGACGGGTCATCTCGTATTGAGCACGCTGCATACAAATAATGCTCCCGAAACCATTACCAGGCTGATTAATATCGGCATTGAACCCTATATGATCACCTCCTCCGTCAATCTTATTGTTGCGCAACGGTTGATTAGAAAAATTTGTGAAAAGTGCAAGATTGAAGTTACCCCGACCGACCTGCAAACCAATGTCTTAAGGAATTATGGGTTTAATATTAAGGACCATCATTTTGCCCAGGGAGAGGGATGTGAGGAATGCAATAATACAGGCTACAAAGGAAGAATTGCCATATATGAGGTCATGCCGTTGTGGGACGAAATTAAAGAATTAATCCTGAAAGGAAATTCAGCGTTCGAGATAAGAACGAGGGCTGAAGAAAAAGGACTTACTTCCTTGCAGATGCAGGGTTTCAATAAAGTCATCACAGGCGTAACCTCCCTGAATGAATGGATCAGGGTCCTCGCCTAATACCAAAACAAAACATAATCCGTATTCCGTCCGGTCAGGCCGATCCGCTGGCGCTGCCCCCCGGAGAACTGGCCGCGAAAATCCAGGCCAATGTTATCGAATGTTCGGCCTATCGTGAGATTCGTAACGACGAGGATGGAAGGTGATACTCACCTCAACGTTCTCATCGAGCTTTCCAAGAATCGCTATCATCCTGTCAAGGGTGAAACGGTCAAGTCTCGCATTGCGGATGCGCGAAAACTCTGAATGTCCAACGCCCGTCAGCTTTTCGGCATCGCGTGTTGAAAGGCTGCGTGCGTCAAGCGTACGGATGATCTCCGCCGCAAGAATGGCGCGAGCCTGCTCTAAACCGGCATTTGTACGGCCAAAGTCGGAAAATACATTACCGCTGCCGCGGAGTAGTTCTGAGTTGTCGCTCATTTCAGTGCCTCCTTTAGTTGCCTTAAGCGTTCGCGAATGAGGTCGATCTCCATTTGAGGTGTCTTGATCCCTGTCTTCGATTTCTTTTGAAAGGCGTGAATTACCCAAATATCATAGCCGATTTACACGGCGTAAATGACACGAAAGGCATCCCCACGATGCCGAAGTGCAATTTCAAACACGCCGCCGTCAACGTTCTTGAACGGTTTGGCATTGTCCGATTTTTCCCCCTCCGCAGCAATGGTCAGCGCAGTCAGCATGTCACGTTGTACATGCTCGGTAAATTCCTCGAAATCCTTCCTTGCTGCCTTAATCCATGAAACGGGTCGAGTGTTTTTCATTTATCGCATGTTGACATATCCGTCACCATTTGGCAAGCTTTTTTTGGTGCCCGGAGATATCTTTATTGCAGGCATGCAACACTTGCAAATACCTATTCACTACACATCTCCCTTTATCGACGCATAAAATATTCTTTACAACCGCTCAGAAACCCTCCTATACTTTCATCGCAGAAAGTAATGCCTTATCATTCAGTAGGCGGCAGGAAAGAAGAATGAGAACAGACCAGTAATTGATTTTTTCGAGGAGGTGGAGATATGAGAAAGCTGATGATTGTAATTACTCTATTGCTAATGGCCACGCCCGCGTTTGCCAAGAAGAACTGTGAGGAGCTCAAGGCGGAGATTGATGCTAAGATCCAGGCGAAAGGTGTGAAGGCCTACAGCTTGGAGATCGTACCCAACGAGCAGGTAAAGGACAGGAAGGTCGTCGGAAGCTGCGACGGGGGAACAAAGAAGATCATCTACACGCGTGAGAAATGATCCTCATGTCGTTAACGGCAAAGAAAGGCTGTTCAATTCGGTGCATGTTTTTATTAGTATATTCAATTAACCATTAGTAATTTATTCACTTTTGAACCTATTCGCAATTTTGCTCTATTTTTTATTCCACACACCCTGTAAAGCAAGAACTCGCGGAGCGCATTTATCAGTAACAACAATCAAAGCTAATTTTTTCTCTGAAACGACAAATTCGTAAACACCATCACCGTGACAGTCCGCATCTTTAATGATAGTAATAATATCGCTACTAAAAGTAAATTTCCCGGATGAATTCGTGTGCCCAGGTACGTCTTCCAGTAAAATAAATTCAAAACTGTTGTCTGTTTTTATTCTCAATTCAGCATTGAACTTAATTCCATGAGTATCTGTTATAAGCCGAACCCAAGAACCATAAATTGTATATTCTGGAACCACAACTTTTTCACGGGTGCATGACATGATGACAACTGTAAAAATGATAAAAAGCAATAATCGTTTTTGTAGAGTAGACATATTGTGTTTCCTCCATTATCAGTGAAGTATAAATATACTCTGTGATGAACTTCAATGTCCCTCGATTTCGGTCAACAGCAGGAAACTTTACTTTTCCACGTTCGGCTTCCTTAAAACTATCGATAAGATCCCAACACGATAGAGGGTATTGATCTGATCACTGTTCCCCTTTCCCTGCTGAAGAGTTCGTGCCTGAGGGGGCTCGATCGTCTCTTAAGCAGCGCAACATCCTGCTATTCGAAGGGGTTCTTATACCCCGGATTCCGGTAGAGGGTCTGCTGCTTCTCCAGGATATCCGGTCGGTAGACATTCTCCGGCCACTCCGGTCAGGCCGATCCGTTTACGGTCGGTAGCGCCTCCGCGAAGTGGCAGGCCGCGAAATGGTCTGTTCTCACCTCGCGGAGCAGCGGTTCGTCGCGCATGCAGACCTCCCGGGCATAGATGCAGCGGGTGTGGAAACGGCAGCCCGGCGGCGGGGCGATGGGGCTGGGGACGTCCCCCGTCAGGATCACGCGCGTCTTCTTTCGCCTGGGATCAGGGACGGGCGATGCCGACAGAAGCGCCTGGGAATAGGGGTGGAGCGGGGTCCTGTAGAGGGTTTCGGCGCCGGTCAGTTCCACAAGCTTTCCCAGGTACATTACGGCCACGCGGTCGCTGATGTGCTCCACGACGCTCAGGTCGTGGGAGATGAACAGGTAGGTGAGGCCGAACTCCTGCTGGAGGTCCTGCAGCAGATTGATGACTTGCCCCCGGATCGAGACGTCGAGCGCGGAAACCGCCTCGTCGCAGATGATCAGCTTGGGTTTCAGGGCGAGGGCGCGGGCGACGCCGATCCGCTGGCGCTGCCCCCCGGAGAACTGATGCGGGTAGCGCCGCATGTGCTCCCGCTTCAGACCCACCACCCTGAGCAGTTCGAGGACCCGGGCCTCCCGCTCCTGCCGGTCCGTCATCCCGTGGACAAAGAGGGGCTCCCCGACGATGTGGGCGATGTTCTTGCGGGGGTTGAGTGAAGAGAACGGATCCTGGAAGATGATCTGCATCTCCCGGCGGAGTGCCCGCATCTTTTGCGCATCGTAGCCGAGGATGTTCTCGCCCTGGAAGAAGATGTCGCCGCCGGTCGGCTCCTCCAGTCGGAGGATAATCCGGCCGAGGGTTGATTTGCCGCAGCCCGATTCCCCCACGAGGCCCAGGGTCTCACCGGGAAAGATCTCCAGGCTGACCCCGTCCACTGCCTTCACCGAGGCGATCCGGCGCAGGAAGACCCCGCCGGTAATCGGGTAGTATTTGACGGCGTTTCTGACTTCCAGAAACGGTTTTCCGTTTTCGCTATCCATATTTGTGACACCGAACGATATGACCGTTGCCGAAGCCCACCAGGGGGGGGGCGACCCGGTCGCAGGGATCAAAGACATCCACGCATCGGTCGTGAAACAGGCAGCCCTCTCCGAGGCTGAAGAGCGACGGGACGACGCCGGGGATGGTGCTCAGCCGCTGCTGCCTTTTCCCGATCCCCAGGACCGGGATCGAACGCATCAGGCCGACCGTGTAAGGGTGCTTCGGGTCGGCGAAGAGGGTGTATACGTCCGCCACCTCCATGATCTTTCCGGCGTACATAACCGCGACCTTCTGGGCCATCTCGGCGATCACCCCGAGGTCATGGGTGATAAAGAGGATGGAGGCGCCGGTCTGGGTCTTGAGCTGGTTCATCAACTCGAGGATCTGCGCCTGGATCGTCACGTCGAGGGCCGTGGTCGGCTCGTCGGCGATCATCAGCCGGGGATTGCAGGCGAGGGCCATTGCGATCATGACACGCTGGCGCATCCCTCCGCTCATCTGGTGGGGGTAATCATCGATCCGTGTTTCGGGGGCCGGAATGCGCACCAGGCGGAAGGCCTCGATCACCCGGTCGCGCGCCTCGCAGGCGGAGAGTCTTTCGTGGAGCGTGATCGCCTCGGAGACCTGATCGCCCACCGGGAAGACGGGATTCAGGGAGGTCATCGGTTCCTGGAAGATCATTGAGATCGACTTTCCCCGGATCTTCCTCATCTGCGATTCCCGGAGCTTGAGGAGGTCCCTGCCTTCGAAGAGGATCTCTCCTCCGGCGATCCGACCCGGCGGAATGGGGACAAGACGCATCACGGACGAAGCGGTCACGCTTTTTCCGCAGGCGGATTCCCCGACGAGTCCCAGGGTTTCTCCCGCGTCGATTGTGATGCTCACGTCGTCGACCGCTTTCAGAACGCCGCCGCGGACGTCGAAGAAGGTTTTGAGATTCCGGATTTCGAGGAGGTGTCCGTTTTTCGTCATGTCAATCCCTCAACCGCGGATCCAGTGCATCGCGCAGGCCGTCGCCGAAGAGGTTGAAGCCGAGGACGGCAAAGAGGATCGCAATTCCGGGGAGGGTCATCACCCACCAGGCCCGCAGGATGAGCTGCCGTCCCTGGGCGATCATCGCCCCCCACTCCGACAGGGGGGGCTGGGCACCGAGCCCCAGAAAGCTCAAGCCCGCCGCGTCGAGGATAGCCGCACCGAAGCCGAGGCTCGCCTGGACGATGATCGGGGCCAGGCAGTTCGGGAGGATCGCGTTGAAGATAATCCGGCGGTTGCCGGCACCCACCGCCCGGGCGGCCGTGACGTAGTCCTTCTCGTACTCCTCCATGACCGACGCCCGGACGATCCGGGCAAAACGGGGGATGTTGATAATTCCGATCGCGATCATGGCGTTCCGGAGGCCCGGTCCCAAATAGGCGACGATCACAATGGCCAGCAGGATGTGGGGGAAGGCGAGGATGATGTCCATGATCCGCATGATCAGGTTGTCCGGCCAGCCTTTGTAATAGCCGGCCATGGCGCCCAGGAGCGAGCCGATGAGGAAGGCGATCCCCACGCTCACGACGCCCAGGGTGAGCGATACCCGCGCCCCGTAAATGATCCGCGTCAGCAAGTCCCGGCCCATGTCGTCCGTTCCCAGGAGGTTTTTGACCGCACCGCCCGCCGCCCAGACGGGGGGTTTGAGCTGGTCGTAGAGTGCGTTTTCGTTCGGATCATACGGAGTGAGCAACGGCGCCAGGATCGCGGCCAGTGTGAAAAAGGCTATAATGATGAGCCCCGCGACGCCGGTTTTGTTCTTCAGGAACTTTTCGAGCTGGTCAATGAGGGGGTGGCGTTCTTCCGGATTCCTTGCCCTGCGGGGAAACCTTGCTGCAAGGCGTCTCCTTCCCATTTTGGCGGGAGCGGTCTCGTTCACGGCCTGCTACCTCACGCTGATCCGGGGGTTAATGACGGCGTAGAGCACGTCGACGAAGAGGTTCACCAGAACGAACGTGGTCGCCACGAGCAGCGTCCCCCCCTGGATGACCATGTAGTCCCGCTTGACCACCCCGTCAAAGAGCCATTTTCCTACGCCCGGCCAGGCAAAGACCGTCTCCGTCAGAATCGCCCCGCCCATGAGTATTCCGAACTGGAGGCCGACGACGGTGATGACGGGGATGAGACCGTTTCGAAGCGCGTGTTTCATGACGATCTTGAACTCGCTCAATCCCTTGGCACGGGCGGTCTTGATGTAATCCTGCCGGAAGACCTCGAGCATCGACGAGCGGGTCATCCGGGCCACGATCGCCAGCGGAATCGTGCTCAAGGCGACGGCGGGGAGGGCAAGGTGTCGCAGCGCGTCCCGGAAAGCCTCCCCGTTTCCGGTGAGAATGGAGTCGAGAAGATAGAAATTCGTAATCACCTCAAGCTCCGTGTCGATTCCGAGACGGCCGGACATGGGAAACCAGCCGAGGTTCAGCGAGAAAATTAGCATCAGCACCAGCGCCAGCCAGAACACGGGCATGCTCACGCCGATCAGGGAGCCCACCATGCTGATGTAATCGAACCAGGAGTACTGCCGGGTCGCCGAGATCAATCCGAGGATGATTCCGAAGAAACTGCTGATCAGCATCGCGGCTATGGCCAGTTCAATGGTCGCGGGGAACCGCTCCTTGATCTCCGTGGAGACCTTCTCCCGGGTCCAGATCGTCTCTCCCAGATCGAACTTCACGACCCGTTTGAGGAACAGTCCATACTGAACGTGGAGCGGCTCCTTGAGACCCAGATACTCCCGCATCGCGTCCAGCGATTCCGGCGTCGCCCGTTCGCCCAGGAGCAGTTCCGCCGGATCGCCGGGCGTGATGGCCAGCATCAGGAAGATGACGACGGTCACCCCGAGCAGAGTCGGGATGACCGCCAGGATCCGCCGAATGATGAAACCGGTCATAACAAGCCCACACGAATTTCTTTTTTTCCCTCAACCACTCTACTCCACGGGAGGCGGGGGAGGCTTCGGAAAACGCACATCGGAGATTTTTCCGGGGTGCCATGCCACCGCAGCGTAGCGGCTGCCGGGAAAACTGTCTGAGCGAAGCGAGTTTTTTCCCGGCAGCGAAGCGAGAATGTACAGGGCCGGAAAAAGATCCGGCGCAACGAAGTCTCTTATCGCCTCCCTACCACCCTCCTACTGCAGCCACACGCTCTTCATGCGGATCGATTGTGTGGGATGGAGCATGAAGTTCTGAACCTTCCTGCTCGCCGGAGAGATCACGATCGAGTGGGCGATCGGGAGGACCGGACACTCGTCGTACATGAGCTGCTGTGCTTTCCTGTAAATCTCGGCGCGTTTGTTCTGATCAACGGTCAGCCGTCCCTCTTGCATCATCTTATGGAAGTCCTCGTTATGCCACTGGGTGCGGACGGCGGAGGATTCAAGACCGTCGAACAACACGGCCAGGAAATTGTCGGGATCGCCGTTGTCGCCCGTCCAGCCCAATTGGAAGAGGTCCATGTCCTGCGGCTGCTCCCGCTGGCGCTTGAGATAAGTTCCCCAATCGTAGCTCACGATCCGGGCGGCAATGCCGATCTTCCCCAGATCGCCGATCATCGCAACGCCGACCTTTAACCCTTCCGGGTTGTAGGGCCGGGGCACCGGCATGGACCAGAGGGTGATCTCCGGAAGTCCCTTCCCTTCGGGATAACCCGCTTCGGCGAGGAGCTTCTTGGCCAGCTCGACGTCGTAGGTGTAGCCGGGGACGTCCTTGTTGTAGCCCCACATCGTCGGCGGGATGCCGTTTTTGGCCACTTCACCCATCCCCTGGTAGATCTTGTCGACGATCGCCTTCCGGTTAATGGCATGGGCCACGGCCAGGCGCAACTTGAGATTCTTCCAGAGTTCCTTCTTGTGGTTGAATCCGACATAGCCGATGTTCATCCCGGGCTGGGTGATGAGCTTGAGCTTCAGATCCTTTCGGGCCATATCGATATCGCCCGGGCTGGGGAAATCCATCATCGTAATGTTGCCCGCCTTGAGCTCCAGGAAACGGACCGAATTCTCCGGAATGACCCTGAGGATCAGCCGGCTCAGATAGGGCCCTTTCGCCTTGTCCCAGTAGTTCTTGTTGGCCTCCAGGATGATGCGGTCATCCTTGACCCATTTGGAGAACTTAAACGGGCCCGTGCCGACCGGATTGCGGACGAAGGCCTTCGGGTCCTTCATAAAGGCGGTCGGACTGATGATGTCCGCGAAGTCCATCCCCATGTTGGCGATAAAGGGCGCCTGCACCTTTTTGAGTTTGAAAACCACGGTGAAATCATCGCTCGCCTGGATGGAGTCGATCGTGTCGTCCATGCCCATCGAAACCCAGTACTCGGGGGGACGTTCCTGTTTGGGGATATCCCACCCCTTGCCGACGAATTTCACGTTGCGGTTCTTCATCATCCGGCCGATGGAGAAGACGACCGCGTCCGCGTTGAAGGCCGTCCCGTCGTGAAACTTCACCCCCTTGCGGAGCCTGAAGGTGTAGGTCAGGTTGTCGGGACTGATTTCCCATGAGGTCGCCAGGCCCGGTTCCAGGGCGGTGGATTCGTCTTTGTAGGCAACGAGCGCCTCCAGGATGTTGTCACAGATCATGAAGGAGTTGCCGTCCGTTTCATAGGCCGGATCGAGACCGACGCTGTCGCCGCCCCGCCCGTAAACAAGCGTCCCGCCTTTTTTCACCGCCGCCGCGGCCTCTTTCTTCACCGCTGCAGGTGCCGCATCCTTTTTCGGCGGTGCGGCAAGCGCCAGGCCCGCGCCCAAAAAAACAAAAATGCATGCCAGAATAATCCCCTTTTTCATCATCTTACGTCTCCTCCTTTCTGACGACCCCCATTTACGATCTGAATATACCCGCAATACCTCCGCCAAACCTGACGCTCCCGGACAAAAGTAAAAATATCACCCCGAACTTGTCGAAGGATGAAAAGACGCATTAACTTACAGATCCACCCTGTCCGTTGGGAAATAACGTTCCCGCCTGATATCTCCGCCAGGCGGCGATCAGAGACAGGGCCAGAAGAGTGCTTCGCTGCCGGAGGCTCTTCCGAACCGCGTATTCCCGGTCGCTGTGATCGTGCTCCCCGATCGGACCGAGGCCGTCGATCACAGGGGTTCCCGCCTCGGCGATGGTGTTCGCGTCCGACGCCCCCGCGCGGAAATGCTCTGCAATGGGGATCTCCAGCCTCCGCGCCTCACCGGCGACGACGGCGAAAAGGGCCTTGTTTTTTGCCGTCGCCTCCATCACCGGCGTCTCGCTTAAGACCTCGACCGAAAGGTCCATCCCTGCCGCCCGAAACCGTTTCATGAGCGCGTCTATGCGGGATTGGAAGAAGGCCAGCCCTTCGATGCTCGGGAAGCGGACGTCGATTGCCGCCCAGGCCTCTTCGGGGACGCTGTTCGGGACAGCACCGCCGGCCATCCGGCCGACGTTCACCGAGATGCCCGGAAACCGGCCGTTCATCTCCTCCAACCCGACGATCACGCGGGCCATGTCCAGGATGGCGCTCTTCTTCCCCTCCACGACCGTTGCAGCATGGCCCGCCCGGCCGCGGGCGGACAGCCTCAGGACCAGGCGGCCCTTTCTTCCGGTCGCGACCTCGCCCTCCATCCCCCCGCATTCGAGGACAAAGGCCATCGCAGCGCGACCGGCCTCGGCCCGGAAGAGGGGCCGGGAGGCGGGAGAGCCGATCTCCTCCTCAGAATTGAAGATCCACGTGACCGGCAGCTCCCGCAGCAACCCCAGGGCCGCGAGGGCCTTGAGGGCGAAGATCCCGACGACGAGGCCCCCTTTCATATCGATGACGCCCGGGCCGTAGAAGAAGCGCCCGTCCTCCCGCCATCCGTTGAACGGGGAGTCCGCGGGAAATATCGTATCCATGTGCCCTGCCAGCAGGATCCTCCGGCCGGCGCCGTCCGCGTCCGTAGAAACCATCAGCATATCGCCGTATTGTTTCTGCGGGAGGATCCGCTTTTCGAGCGGCAGGGGTTCCAGCAACTCGCAGACCACCCGGCAGACCCGGTCTACGCCGGCCTTGTTGTATGTCCCGCTTTGAATCAGGACCAGACGCTTGAGGGCGTCGCGCATTGCCTCTTCCTGGTTTTGAAGAGAGGCGGTCATATTTTTCAGCATATCGTCCATAGAACCCTTGGTTCTACAGGTAGGAATCAAATTGATGGATTTGAAAAGAAACAGATTTCAGCGATGCACCCTCATTCCTTCATTCGGGTTGGAAACCCCGGGCCGCATGGTCCTGAAACGGGAGAAAAACTGTTTTGCGAAAGCGACGACAGTTTATGAGGGAAGACGGGAGGGTGTCAAGCTTTTCTTTTTACGGATCACGCGAGCAGCAGCCCGATCAGCGTCAGGATCATCCAGCGGAAGAGATGGATGACCGGGTCCAGAGCGCCGAGATACAGAAGCCCGATAATAATGAAGAATCCAAAGGGTTCCAGGCGGGAAAGGGTGTACTGGAGCCTCTCCGGCAGGAATCCCATGAGGATCTTCGATCCGTCCAGGGGCGGGATGGGGATCAGATTGAACGAGGCGAGCATGATGTTGATCTGCGCCAGATAGTAGAGCAGCAGACCGATCGATCCGGACGGCGTCGGGGAGAGCAGGCGGAGCAGAAGAACGGCCAGAAAGGCCAACAACAGGTTGGCGATGATCCCCGCGGCGGAGACCCAGATGAGCCCCAGGCGGGTGCTCCGGACAAGGCCGAGATTGACCGGGACGGGTTTGGCCCAGCCGAAGCCGAAGATGAAGAGCATGGCCGTGCCGATGGGATCCAGGTGCTTCAGCGGGTTGAGGGTCAGGCGGCCCATATATCTGGCCGTGGGATCCCCCATGAGGGACGCCACCCAGCCATGGGCCAGTTCGTGGATGATGATGGAATACAGGAGCGGGACCGCCAGCAGGAAAAACGTCAGTGGATCCTGGATGAGAAGCTGAAGCAGACCCATATTGCCTCCTCATGTTGTGATGGAATCAGGCGTCCGATCAACCTGTCACAGATCCACGTTAACACAAAATGGGGCGGATGCGCCAGACGATATGCGGAAAGCTACCCGGCGGTCCTGGAGCGCCTGATCGGTCGGCGGGTGGTCAATTCAGGGGTTCCGGGAGAGGTAACGGGTGAAGGATTATCCCGTCTGCCGGATGTGCTTGAGAGGGAGAAACCTGCGCTGATGATCCTTTGCCACGGAGGCAATGAACTCCTACGTCGTCTGAACGCGCAGCAGACCGCCCGCAATTTACAGGCGATGATCCAACTGGCGCGGGAGCGGGGAGCGGTCGTTGTCAGGATCGCGGTACCGTCTCCGGGTATCGCACTGTCGCCGCCGCCATTTTACCGAGAGACGGCCGGGGCGATGAGAAAAAAAGCATTAAATATCGGGATCATGCTGTGGATCATGTCCCGGATTGGGGCGCATTCCTTACTGTATCCACTGGATCTAACCCGAAAGGTCTGTTTGCCTCAGCGAGGTAGACCTTCCGATGCGGGAAGGGTATCTCAATGCCCTGGGCGTCAAAGGCATACTTGATCCTGCGAAGAAACTCCCTGCCTACGAACCACTGCTGCAGAGGTTTTGTCTTGATGCGGCCCCGGATAACAACGGCCGAATCATCCAGCTTTTCCAATCCGAAGATCTCCAGAGGCTCGATCATGAAAGGGCCGTAGGTTTCATCGTCCTGGAGTTCTTCACCCACCTGCATGATGACCTTGACGACCCGGTCCGTGTCCTCCTTGTAGGCAACCCCAAGGTCGAAAACGTAGCCGGACCAATTCTTTGTTTTGTTGCTCAGGGTTTGTACCGTGCCGTTGGGAAACACATGGACAACCCCTTCCAGGTCCCGAATCACGATGGTCCTGAAATTGATCTGCTCCACCAGTCCGCCCGTTCCGTTCACAACGGCTACATCACCCACGCGGACCTGATCCTCGAGGATGAAGAAGAAACCGGATATGACATCCCGTACCAGGTTCTGGGCTCCGAAACCCACGGCAAGGCCCAGGATGCCGGCACTGGCCAGGATGGGACCGATTTCGATGCCGATCTCCTTGAGGATAACCAATGCGACGATGCCCCACAAACCGATCAGCAGGGCCTGTCTGATAAGCCGGGTCAAGGTCTCTGAGCGCTTGACGGCCTCCTCGGTGAGTTCTTCGGCGAACCGGCTTTTCTCCAGCAGATGGGTTTTCATCTTTCCAAGCAGCTTTTTCATGACAATGGTTGTAACCCAGGCCAAGCCGATGACCAGCAGGACTCGGACTGTCCCCAAAGCCAGCGCCTCCACCCGGATGTTGTCGAAAAGTTCCAAAGTGCCGATGTGCATAAAGGCTTCTCCTATCCGGAATGAGTCCTTTCTTTTCAACCGGAGCAGACTCGAGCAAGCAGCATGATACCGCTCATAAAGATTCTTAGAGCTTCAGAAGTGCATCAAGGATGCTCATGCCGGTTCCTTTCTTTTTCACCGCCATGAGGGGAACGGTAGTGGTTTCAATAAGGTGTTCCGTAACGCTCCCGAGCAATACGCCTGCGCCTGCCTTTCTCCCCCTGGCGCCGATA
>JAFGRP010000243.1 GCA_016935075.1 Deltaproteobacteria bacterium
AATTTTCAAAAAGATAACAGAATACTCGTTTGTTCATGGTACGACTCTCCGTGGAATCCGTCCAAGGCACGGAACGGTTCCGGACCCCTCTGGAAAGAACCGGGGCGGGGCGTTTGCCCCACCCCAACGTCCTGAAAGTTATTTCATGGAGGATTGGGCCTTCATGACGACTTCCTTGCCTCCAACGCTGTCATAGAATTTGGGCCAGATGGAACGGGCCTTTTCGATCCACTCCTTCTCGTTGTTCGCGGGTTCGACGATCTTCATGCCTTTGCTCAGGCACTCCTTGAGGGCGTCCCCCTCCTTTGTTTCCACCCATTTCCACTCGTACTCCGCGGCCTCTTGGGCGGCCTTGTCCACAATGGCCCGGATGTCACCGGGAAGCTTCTGATACCATGATTCCGAGGCCAGGACGGGGCCGGTCCAGAGGATGTAGTGGATGTTCGTGATGTATTTCTGAACCTCGAAGAACTTCATGGAGGCGTTTACGATGTGGGGATTGTCCTGCCCGTCGATGACCCCCTGCTGGAGGGCGTTGAAAACCTCGGTCCAGGCCATAGGCACGGGACTCACACCCCAGGAGTTGTAGGCTGCAATCATGATGTCGTTTTTGGGAACCCGGATCTTGAGACCCTTCATGTCGCCGGGGGACAGCACCTCTTTCTTCGAGTTCGTAAACGCCCGATATCCACCGACGAGCCAGGACAGGGCCCGGACATTGGCCTGCTTGACCATCATGGCGTTGAGGTCCTTCTTCATGAAGTCGCTCTTGAAGAGCTTGTAGGCATCGCCGATCTTCGGGAAGATGTACGGCAGGGTCATGAAACCCACGGCCTTGCTAAACGGAGTGACGTTGTTGACGGCCATGATGGACACGTGCGTCATTCCTGTGGAGCACTGCTGCACGTTGTCCTGCTCGGACCCCAGCTGGCCGCCGATGAAGACGTTGACCTGGATCCTGCCGTTGGAATACTTCTCGGCAAGTTCCTTGAACTTGTTCAGGCACTCTACATGGTAACTGCCCGGCGGATTCGCTGTGGCCGCCTTGATTACGAACTCGGCGGCAACCGCCGCTCCCGAGAACGCCACGATGAAACACAGAGCCGCAACAATGGTGATCGCCTTTTTTCTCATACGCATGTCATCCTCCTTTTAAATGTGTTTGCTGTCTCTTATTGCTCCCGCCTGTTATCTCTGCGAAAACGCTTCCCCTCGGAGTCCGCCATGCTGCACGATCCGGATGATCATGCTCCCGGACCACCCTCCATGATCCTTGCCTCCCCTGCCTCTCTACGCGGGAGAGACGGATTCCCCACCGATTTCCGGATCACCAGGCTGGAATCCAGAATATATTGCTGGGGTTGCTGTACCTCCTCCTCAATCAAAGAAATCAAAAGATCACCCGACATCTTTCCCATCCGGTACGCGGGAATATGAACCGTCGTGAGTTGCGGATCCGACACTCGGGAAATGTCCAGGTCATCGAAACCGACAACGGAAATGTCCGTTCCAACGATATAGCCGGCTTCTTTCACAGCGGCCATGGCCCCGAAGGCGAGAATGTCGTTCCCGCAGAAAACTGCGGTAGGAATTTCCTTTTTCCTGAGGAGGCGGCTCATGGCTTCCTTGCCGTCTTCCACGGTGTAGTTTTTGTGGACAATCAGCGATTCGTTATGGGGAAGATCATGGGCTGCCAGCGCATGCCGGTATCCTTCCAGCCTCTGGTAAGCCCGGGTTGTCCCTGTCGGCGGTCCGGCAATCATGGCAATTCGCCTGTGGCCAAGAGAGATCAGGTAGTCCGTGACCTGACGAGCGATCTGCATGTTGTCAAAGGCAACAAAATTCACATCTTTCTCCTGAAGCACCTCCCAGGTCACCACAAAGGGAATCTTCCATTTCTTTAGGAATTCCATCGACTTAATATGCCCGGGTGCTCCCATGAAAATGATGCCGTCCACACGTTTTTCATAGAAGAGAGACACGAAGTCAAATTCCACATCATAGGAGTATTCCGTGCTTCCCAGGAGGATCGAATACCCCCTCTCCTTGGCCACGTTCTGTGTTCCTTTGGTGGAAATGGCAAATATGGGATTGGTGATGGTCGGGATGATCAGGCCGATGGTCGCTGTTTTATTTCTGGTCAGCCCACCCGCCAAGGCGTTGTAAATGTACCCGTGTTCTTCCATGGCCCGAAGCACCTTGATCCGGGTCTCTTCTTTTACGATTTGCGGGGAGTTCAGGACTCGAGAAACTGTAGCGGAACTCACCCCAACGGATCGGGCAATGTCAGAAATGGTCACAGTCATATTGAAATCACAGGCATTATCAATATTTATCTGTATCGAACTCGTGATCATTAAATCACAACTTCATGTAACCGGTTACATTCTGACATGGCTCCCTGGCTCATGTCAAGAAATATTACTTAGGATCTGCCAAGATATTTTGACGGTGGAAAGTTAAAGCACAAGATATTTGTATGTTAGGCGAATATGTGCCGTAAAATTAAATTATGATGTCGATAATCCCGGAGGAGATTTATCCGGACCATCCTGTCGGACAGAGGAATGTGTTTTCCGGCCATTTTACCCGAAACGATGGCCCTTTCGAACTGCCTCTGAGCCGTTCCTGTCCTGCACGTTTTTAACTATCTCCCCGACTGAGTCGTCCCTTATAACAGCAAAAACCGAACAGTTGCTATAAGTACCCTTGACAAACCAGGCCCTCCCACGCATCCTTTTATGATAAAAGAAAAGGAGGTTTTTGGAAATATTTATTAAAGAGGAACTTCTCCAGCGGAATTTTCTTGACATGGGTTGGGGAGTCGTGCCACAGTGTAAACGGTTGCATTAAGTTGTTGATTTATGATCCCAGTCTCAATACAAACAAACTCAAGGAGGGCTGTCATGCAATTCGGATTCATCGGCGTCGGCCAGATGGGCGGCGGACTCGCCCGCAATCTGATTCGTGCCAAGAAGAGCGTGTCGGTGTTCGACCTCAATTCCGAGGCCGTAAAGACCACTCTGGCCGCCGGCGCCACCGGTCGGGCCGCCGCGAACATCGAAGAGTTGGTGGGGGCCGACGTCGTCTTCACCAGCCTTCCTCTGCCCCAGCATCTGGAATCGGTTATGCTGGGACAAAAGGGACTGCTTCGTCAGATGAAGCCCGGCACCACCTACATCGACGTCAGCACCATCGATCCCGCCACCGCCCGCAAGCTTTCCGATGCGGCGGAAGCCAAAGGCATCCACTTCCTGGAATGCCCCCTCGGCAAGACCCCTGCCCATGCTGAAAAGGCCGAGGAGCCCATTTTCGCCGGCGGCAAGAAGGCCGTCTACGAGATGATGCTCGACACCCTCAAGATCATCGGTAACCCTGTCTACTATCTTGGTGGGGTTGAAGCCGCCTGCGCCGTCAAACTGATCAGTAACCTCATCGGCATGACGAACTTGGCAGTCCTCGCGGAAGGAATCCGCATCGGCGAGAAAGCCGGAATCGATCCGAAATTCCTGTTGGAGCTCTTAAACGACACCGGCGCCAAGAGCTTTCAGATGGATGCACGCGGGCCGTGGATTGCCGGAGGGGATTTCAAGAGCCGCTTCGGTTTGGACCTGGCACTGAAGGATATCCGACTCGGATGCGAAATGGCCAAGGCATGGGGCAACGACGCCAAAACGATGCAGGTGGCCCTGGACTATTTGAAAGCTGGAAGCAGCGCCGGATATGGGAAAGAGGACTGTAACGCGATATACAAAGTCATCAAGTAGTTATTGTTCGGGGCGCCTGCAATCCGGTTCGATCCGCAGACTCAATTACAGAGGGATGAAAAATGCCTTTCGGATACAACGGAAAAATACTTCATATCGATCTGACTGTGCAGGAATGGCGGGTCGAGGAGCCCGGCGAAAAATGGTATCGCACCTATATGGGCGGCTCGGCTTTTGCTTCATATTACCTGCTTAAATTGCTCAAACCCGGTATCGACCCATTGTCGCCGGAAAACGTGTTGATTTTTGCCTGCAGCGTGGTGACCGGGGCGCCCATATCCGGCTGGAACCGGTATACCGTGGCCGCCAAGTCGCCGCTGACCCATGCCTTCGGCGAATCCGAAGCCGCGGGTTTCTTCGGTCCGGAACTCAAATTTGCGGGGTTCGACGCCATCGTCATCCGGGGGCGGGCAGCCAAACCGGTCTATCTTTTCATCCGGGATGGAGAGGTCCAGTTCCGGGACGCGAAGGATGTCTGGGGCCTGGACAATTATAAAACCCTGCTGCGCATCCAGGAGGAGGTTGGAGACCAGCGGGTAAGGGTGGCGTCTATCGGCCCGGCGGGCGAGCGCCTGATCCGTTTTGCCAACGTCAGCAACGATCTTGAGCACTTCAACGGCCGCACCGGCATGGGGGCGGTCCTGGGATCCAAAAACCTCAAGGCGGTCGCCGTGCGCGGCGCCAAGAGGATTGAATCGGCTGAACCGGAAAAGGTCAGGGAGATCGCCCGTTGGCACAACGCCCGCATCAAGACCCATCCGCCCAACGTGGGGCTGACCAACTTCGGCACACCGGGGCTGGTCAAGGGGCTCAACGCCGCCGGCATCCTGCCGACCCGCAACTTCCGGGAAGGGGTTTTCGAAGGGGCCGACAAGCTCAACGCCGACGCCTATGCGTCCATTCTGCACTCCTCCGGCACCTGCTGGGGCTGTGCCGTCAAGTGTAAGCGCCGCGTGGCCCTGGAGGACGAGAAATACCCGCTCAACCCCCAGTGGGGCGGTCCCGAATACGAGACCCTCGCGGCATTGGGTTCGATGATCGGCAATGACAACCTTCCGTCCGTGGCCCGGGGCGGCCAGCTTTGCAATCTCTATGGCATGGACACCATTACCATGGGCAATCTGACGGCCTTTGTCATGGAATGCTTCGAGAACGGCATCCTGACGGAGAAGGACACCGGCGGCCGCACCCTTAACTTCGGCGATCCCGACGCGATGCTGTGGCTGATCGAAGAGGTCGTCCATCGCCGGGGTATCGGCGACATTCTGGCCGAAGGCGTAAAGGCGGCCTCCGAACGGATCGGCCGCGGCTCGGAGCAATTCGCGTTCACCATCAAGGGCAACGATCTTCCCCTGCACGACGGCCGCGGCAAGACCGGCATGGCGCTGGGGTATGCCCTCTCTTCAACCGGGGCGGACCACGTCGAAACACCACACGATGTCGCATTCCAAGGCGATGGCGTGGCCAAACTTTACGCGGTGGGGCTGCTGGAACCGGTCGAGCCGCTGGAAACCGATTCCGCCAAGGTCCGGTTCTTTGCGCTGGGCCAGAAGGCCTGGGGAATCAACAACCTG
>JAFGRP010000244.1 GCA_016935075.1 Deltaproteobacteria bacterium
AGGCAAAACCGGAGGCTCGCGGAAGAGTATCGCGAGGCGGCCCGGGAGATCAAGCGGGTCGATGCCGACCTGAAAGGAACCATCGCCGATGGAATCCGTTAGGCAGGGAGACCTCTTCTGGGTCAACTTCGATCCCACCGTAGGCGCGGAGGCAAAGAAGATTCGTCCCGCCGTGGTTGTGTCGAACGACGTCAACAACGAACATTCCCCCCTCGTCTCCATCGCACCGGTCACTTCCAATATCACCCGCGTCTACTCCTTTGAAGTCGAACTGCCGTCGGGAACCGCGAATCTGACCAGCCGGTCCAAAGTTATGGTCAACCAGACCAGGGCCGTGGATAAAGCCCGTCTGACCGAGCGGATTGGCCGGCTGCCCGATGCCCTGATGGAACAGATAAAAACGGCGCTGAGACTCCACTACGACCTGTAAGACGCTTTATCCAACAAAATTCTTTTTATCGCTTTCCCCGATGATCATCCGATCGGCCAGCCGCCGTGGGCGGCGACGGCTTCGGCAAAGGCCTGCCCGGGGAGCCTCTTAGTGATAAACAAGAAGGGGAATGGTGCCGTCTTCCATCAACTTCTGGGTTCTGTGCCCGAAGAGAAACGTTCTCTTGTCCATATACACGCCCATAACCACCATGCAAGGCATGTTTTGTATGGCGGTTTCATAGATCACGTCTTCAGGCACGCCCGTGCGCCATATCTTCTCCGGCTGGATGCCGTAGGTATTCAGATACTTCTCGGCCCGGTTCAGGAGGTACTCACCCTCTTCAACGGAGTCGGTGACCGTGAGCACCTTCACCGTAAATGTGTCGGGTCTATTCGGGGAAATATGCGTATACAACCGCATCGCCCTCGCCGAGGCGGATGATCCGTTGAACGCGATGATGATCGTCCTGTGCGGTTGTATCTTTTTGGGTACGCCCAGAATCGGACACACGGGATCTTTCAGGAGTCTCCGGATAAGTTCGTCGTCGGGCTGCTGGGTGGTCTCGAACTGGAAAAAGGTGCGCAGTCCCATGATGATGAGATCCGCGGTTTTCCCCTCTTCCATGAACACATCCACCGGATCCCCCATTTTCAGGTATATCTCATGGGGAACGCCCGCCTCAAGGGCCGCTTCCTCGAATTCCCGCATAAATTCCCTGGTCCTCGCCGATGCGTCCTCGATTTTTGAATTGACGGACCGCTTCGCGTAGTAGCCGGCGCCGAGGCCTGCACCCACAGCTGTCTTTTCTATACCCGGCACGTCCAGGACCGCGATACCTACGATAACGGCGCCGAACAAGTTCGCCCGCCTGATCGCCCATTGGACGGCGCTCTTGGAGTACTCGGTTCCGTCCAGACCGACAATGATTCTTTGCGGCATAATCGTTCGCCCTCCCAGGTTCCCCTTATTTCAAGTCGCCTTGTGAAACGGGCCATCCCCAAAGGGAGATCGCCCCTATTCCAAATCAATATTCCTTGGTCAGCTTGTCCAGCTCCGCCAGGGAGAAGACCGGACCGTCCCTGCAGACGTATTTCTCCCCCACATTGCAGCGGCCGCACTTCCCGATCCCGCATTTCATCCGCATCTCCAGGGAAGTGATGATGTTTTCCTTTGAAAAACCGAGCTCGAAAAAGACGGGAAGGGTAAACCGGATCATGACCGGGGGGCCGCAGATGACCGTCACGGCGTTTTCAGAGCCTGGAGCCACCTCCTTGCAGACCGTCGGAACGAATCCCTCACGACCTTTCCATTCCGCATCCCCCTTGTCCACCGTCACATGGAGCTCTATATCCTCCCGTTTTGCCCATTCTGCAAGCTCCTCCTTGTAAATGAGAAGCCCGGGGGTTCTCGCCCCGTAGATTACGGTGATCTTGCCGAAACGGGAGCGGTTCCGGTCATCGATCATATAGTTGATCAGCGAACGCAGTGTCGTGAAGGCGAATCCCCCGCCGACGATCACGATATTCTTCCCGGAAAGGTAGTCGATGGGCCAGAAGTTGCCCAGCGGACCCCGGACCCCCATAACGGCGCCGACCTCCAGTTCGTGAAGGGCGCTGGTCACCACACCTGCCTTCTGAACGGTAAACTCCAGATAACCCGGTTGCGTCGGCGAGGAGGCAATCCCTATGGGAGACTCACCCTTTCCGAAGATCGAGAGTTCCGCAAACTGACCCGGCAGATACCGGAAGGTTTCCTCATCCGACTTGTTGAGGAAAGCGAAACGAAAGGTCTTGATATCCTTTGTATCAACTTCCGTGATGATCTTGACCACTTCGACAGGTACGGGGATATAGGGATTCTCCATGGGGTTCTCCGAGAAACTATAATTTCGCAATGTCCGTGACGATCTTCCGGATATCGAGATTCACGGGGCAGGCCATCACGCATCTTCCGCACCCGACACAGGCGATCGCCCCGAAATTATCGACATAATACCTGAATTTGTGCATGACCCGCTGCCGCCACCGCTCCTTTTGGGAGGGACGCGGATTATGGCCCGAGGTCTCCTTCGTGAACATCGGAAACATGCAGGAGTCCCAGTTCCGGATGCGGATTCCGTCGTTCCCCTTCACCTCGTCGCTGATGTCGAAACAGTGGCAGGTGGGGCAAAGGTAGGTGCAGGTGCCGCAGGCAAGGCATTTCAGATGGAGCGTGTCCCAGAACGGATCTTCAAAGTGGGTATCCAAGATCGGCTTGATCTCGCGGGCCGGTATCCGGGAGCGGATCTCCGCGGCGGCCTGTGCCGCAAGCGCCTCCTTTTGTTTTTCCTCCGCCTCGCCGGCCGGGGTTCCTCCAAAGGCGGAAAGAAGGGCCTCTCCCTTCGGCGACCAAAATTCGGCCAGATACGCCTCCCCCAGATCCGTCAGCAGAAGATCCACCCCCTCGGAAGAGACTGGGGCCCCGCCGACGGAGGTGCAAAAACAGGTCGTATAGGGGGGGTGGACACAGGCGAGGGCCACGACGGTCGTTTTGGCCCTTTTTGCGACGTAGTAAGGATCGCGGTACTTTTCCTGATCGAAAAGCCTGTCCAGGAGCGTAAAGCTCCTCGCGTCACAGGGGCGGACACCGAACAGAACGGTTTTCCCCTCATCCTTTCGTTCCCCTGCCAAGACCATCCCCTTGCGGGTTCGGGTGTACTGCATCATCGTTTCGGTCCGGGGAAAGAGAAAATTTTTCGGCGCGTTTTTCGTGTTCGCAAAATCGACAAGGGGTCTCTCCCCCGGCGCCAGGACCCGGAAGAGAACCCGATCCTCCTCCGGCATTGGGGCGCAAACCTGCATTTTTTCCGCCAGTTCCCCGACAATACCGGCCAGCGCTTCCTTTTCGATGAGCCTTTTTTCCATAAGTTCCCTTTTCGGTCGAAAATAAGGTCGTTTACAATTTCCGCCCCACCCTCACCCGCCAAGAGGGAGGGGATTTTACAGGAGCCGAAGTCCCCGGATCAGCGGCCGCGGATCCGTTCGGTGCAGCCGAAACCATCCTTCCGGACCATCCTCTCCCATCGCCAGGGCCGCCAGTTCCGTAAAATAGAAGACGGGAAGTGCAACATCCTCCGAAGCGCGCATATCCAGATTGGCCATACAGACAGGGCAGGCGGTCACCATGCAGTTTGCCCCCGCTTCACGCGCCATCGCCATCAGACGGTCGACCATCTTAACGACGATCTCCGTTTTGCTGATCGTCAGAGATCCCCCGCAGCAATCGGTCTTGAAGGACCAGGGACGGACCTCCGCCCCGAGGGCGGTCAGGATCTTGTCGAGCAGGACCGGATTTTCCGCATCATCGAACCGGCACACCCCCGGAGGGCGCAACAGCAAACAACCGTAGTAAGAAACGGGCTTGAGCCCCGCGAGATTCTTCACCACTTTTTCTTGAAGGGCGTCCAGACCGATCGTATTGGCGATGATGTCGATCGGATTCCGGACGACCGCGCTCCCCCTGTAAGAACCGCCGACGATCTCCTCGATCTCTTTTTTCAGCGCCTGATCATGCCTGAGGTGGTGCTCCGCGGTCTTTAAGCGGTTGAAGCAGGCGGCGCAAGGAACCATAATGTCCCGGGACTTCTTCTCCGCAGCGATGAGATCCCGCGCCGGCAGGGCAATAGAGAGCTTGAAATTGGTGCTGTGGGCGGAGGTGGCCCCGCAACAGGACCAATCTTCAATCTCTTCCAGCTCCACCCCCAGGGCGCGGCTGACGACCCGGACCGACTGGTCATACTCCTTGGCCGTGCCGTGCAGGGAACATCCCGGATAATATGAAATTTTCACCGATGGCCTCCTTCAGAACCGTGCATCCGTCACACCGGCCCCGTCTTTTCGAAAATTCGTCTCACGCTCTGCATATCCTTTGTCCGCGGGGAGATCAGGGAGAGCTTTCCCTTCCGGAACATGTCGATCCCCATGACCATATCGGAGAAGAGATCCCCGGATTTCAGCTTGTAATGGACCATCAGAGCGGGTTCATTGATCCGACCCCCCATCCTGATGTTGGCAAGGAACGCCTCGTGGAATCTGAGAACATTCTTTTCCTTCGCCCCTATCCCCTTCTCAATGGCCATCTGCCGGAGCACATCCATCATCCGGGCGATATCGACTTCGTTCGGGCAGCGGGTAATGCAGGTCTCGCAGGAGACGCACAGCCAGATCGTGGCGCTCGCGAGGACCTCCTCCCGCCTTCCCATCTGGATCATCTTGATAATCCGGTTGGGATTATGTTCCATCGCGACGGCCATGGGGCAGCCGGCCGTGCATTTCCGGCAGTGGTAACAACGCTGGATGGGAACCCCGTTGATCTGCTCGTTCACTTCCTCCAGAAAGGTTTTCATGGCGACTCCGTATTTGTTCTTTTAAAACCGCATACCCCTGAAGTTTTTCCCAGGCGGTTACACGCCTGATTTCGGTTCGAAGATGAAATCCTCCCGGTCGTTTTCCCGGTAGATTCCGAGCGGCGCCGGCTCTTCCAGGGAAACCCCGGCCCGGTGGCCGAAAAGATCAAAGGCGTCCTTGTCCAGTTTTTTTAGAAACTTTCGCAAATCCACCCCCATTGGACAGACCGCCGTACAGGAACCGCAGTCGACGCATCGCCCCACCATGTGGTACATGCGCATGAGCTGGAAGAGTTGTGTGTCGGAGGCGTCCGCCCCGATCCCGATCCACTGGGGCTGCGACTGATCGGCAAAACAGATCCGGCAGTAGCAGGAAGGACAGACGTTCCGGCAGGCATAGCAGCGGATGCACTTGGCCATCTCTTTCTCGAAATAGCCCCACCGCTCCTCCAGAGGGAGGTTCTCAAAGGCGGTCACCGGATCGAATTCCTTTTCGGCATCCGCGGCCGGCGACGCTTCCCCCATCTGAAAGTCGGCGATGACCGGTCGATTGAAACGGCAGGTCAAACAGTTCTCGGCCAGAAGGTCCTTCAGAGGCGCCTGATGTCCCCCTTTGGAGGTCTTCACAACGATCTTTCCCTCGAGCAGGGCCCCTTCCCGGATTTCTTCGCCGCCGGCAAGGACGGAGAGCTTCCTCCCGTCCACATACCCGCCGCAGGGAACACCGAGGATGACGATCTCTTCCCTTCCGTACTGCTTTTCCTGCAAATGGATCACGAGCGAGCGGCTGGTGCACCCCCGGGCGACGACGCCGACCGTCTTTTTCCGTCTGAGGTCCGGCTTGACCCGTTTCTGGGCTTCATGATGCCGGCTCAGGAGGTCGTGGACGAATTTGGCCAGATTCTGTACGCAAAACGGATTCCAGATCAGCCGGTCCGCCTCCTCCG
>JAFGRP010000245.1 GCA_016935075.1 Deltaproteobacteria bacterium
AATAAGCTCATGGGAAAACAGATCCTTGACCAATCCATTTTCAGTCTTTCGGAAGAATTTTGCGTTCTGTTTTCCCAGGGGGCGTGTCTGCGGTATGTCCGTGATAATCGTCACCCCTGGTGCGATTTCCGTCTTTTTATCGATATAATCGATCCGGTCTTCGAACATCGTGAATACACCGGGAGGTATGCCGATATACTTCTTTACAGGCCCCATTTTAAAGAAATATGCGCCTCTTGCATCAGGTTTCATATAAACCGGGGCCTTTGCATTTAATTTTAGAAAATTTATCAGGCCACCGGTATGATCAAAATGCCCATGTGAAATCACACACAAATCGATTTTATCCAACGAGACATTCAATTTTTCCGCATTGTCAATGATTTTCCCGGTGACGCCTGTGTCAAAGAGGATCCGTTTGTCTGCGGTTTCTATGTATAAAGAAAGTCCGGATTCCGTGAATAAATCGGGATTGGGAGAAGTATTTTCAACAAGGGCGGTGATTTTCAGCATTTTTCCCCGTGCTGTCTGGTTTTAAAACCAAAACAAATGCTTGTATTTTTCAAACCTTCAATGCTGCAGGGAAGCGATCCAACTCGACGCCGAGAAATAAAATACAGGCACAAACAAGTTTACTGCAATTTATGCGATTATGCAAAGTGTGAATTCGTTCCATAATATTCAAAACGCAGTCAAACTCCGCCGTGGCATGATGTTTTACAAGGTTTTCATCGCCCGGCTCGTCCGGGTGATCCAGGGTGAAAAGGGCATGCGTTCGGCAACGCCACCCCTGCGCGATCATCTTGTCGGTCACGGAAGCCCGGACATCGACGCCAACAGGCTGCTGACAGACTTCGAGTTTGTCAGCAGCCTGCTAAGGATGAAACACAGACCGATCGTGAATCCTGTCGGTTTGCCGATGTGTCCAGGAATATTTATAAAGAGATGCCGGGGCGGGTGGTGCAAAGGCTGCCCCAAAGCTGACGGCTTTTCATGATATGCAAAAACTGTACTGGAACAAGGAAATTAATGCGCGGTGCCGTCGCTGTCGTTCCGCCTCCTTTCCATGAGCGGAGAAATTTCAGCGCACAAGATAGCCCCGGATATTGCAGCCGACAAGAAAATCCCGCTGTTTCGGCAGGGGGCGGACCGGTTCGCGCAGCGCCAGGCTCAAGTGCTTACCGCTCATCACGAGCAGCAGCCGGCTCTCTTCCAGATCACGGATGACCGCGTCGATTTCCATCGGATCGATCCTCTTCGACATGCGTCGCTCAAGGTTTCTCGCAATCGACTCCCTGCTCATTGGGCTTGCGCATTGCAGGTGGACGAAATGATGCAGCTTCGTGAGCGTGATCCTTTCTCGTGGAGCTTGAGGCCGTAAATCCACGATTTCGGTCCTTTCCCCGTCATCCCGTGCCGTCAACCTGACGCTGCGAACGGAATCCTGATGCAGCCCAAAGACCTGCTGCCATTCCAGGACGGCCATGCGCAGCTCTCCAATACCGTGCTCCTCAAAATCTTCCGTATGAATCCGGGTGGTGTCCTCGAAGTAATTCGCCAGTTGGGCCAGGTTTCCATCCGGAACGTTGTACAGGTAACGATATGCGCGCAGGGGGGAGAGACGAAGGCCGAAGGCAGACGGATTGTCATGATAGGGACTGAAACGGTCGAAGCGGATGGAGGCGAGCATCATCGGCGGCTGGAGGTGCGTCAACAACGGTATCAGGCCGGCCATCTCCGCATACCACTCCGGCTTTTCTCCGGGGATGTGGCAGAGAATATTCCAGAGAACGGCGATGCCGTTCTCCATTGCATACTTGAGCAGCGCCACGTTCTGGATGGCGGTCGAGTGTTTTCCGAGCAGGCGGAGCGCCCGGTCGTCAAGGCTCTCGATGCCGGGCTGGATGCGGCTGAAGCCGGCCCGGGCCAGCCGTCTCACCTGTGCCTGGTTCAAACACGCCGCCGTCTCGGCGAAGAATCGATATTGCCGATCCTCGCCCGCTGAAAGACGCCCCAACCAGGAGCCAATACGGCGAACTTCGAGCATGGAGTCTGTAAGGGTGATATTGGCCAGGCCATATCGTTGATTTTGTTCACGGAGTTCCCGCAATACCCGCTCGGAAGATTTTATGCGGTACCTGGTGCGCATGCCGTTGACGGCGCAGAATGAACACCGTTTTTTCTGCGCCCACCGGCATCCGCGTGAGGTCTCCACCAGGAGTGAAGGATGAATTTCCGACGCGTGACGCGATGTGCGGAGCGTCTCGAAGAAAGGTCTGAAGTCCGGGATGGGAGTATGGTCCATGTCCTCACAGGCGATCGCCGTATCCGGGAACGCCGTGTCTGAAGGAGACAGATCGCCGCACGAGAGCATGCCGGGCAGGCTCGCGGACACGGAGTCTTTTCCGTTTTTGAGGACCTGCCGGCAGAATTGTATGAATACGCGATCCCCGTCGCCGGAGCACACCCGGTCGACCCAGGGGAAAAGACGGGCCGCGGCCCTTCCCATCGCCCCTTCGCAGTTGGCCCCGCCCATGACCGTCACGGTGTCGGGGCTCCATTCCTTGATCTTGCGAAGAAGCGCCAGGGAGGCGCAGTGCTGCTGGAAACTGCTGCCGCAGCCGACGATGCGCGGACCTAATGCGAGAATACGCTCCGCGGCCTCGGGGATAAACCGTTCCGCTTTTTCACGGATCTTTTCCAGGACTTCGCGCAGCCCGGCGTTTTTATCCAGGAACCAGCCGACGGCCATCTCGATATTCGGATGGCGAGGAAGCTCGGAGGCCAGGAAGCCCGGGTAATCGGGGTTAAAACCGGGAAACGCGGCCCGTGAAAACGTGTATTCCCCCAGCATGAAAGGAGTGGGCATGGTCAGTCCGACGTACTCATGAAGCTCGATTCGGTCCGCAAACCAGAATCGCGCGTCTGCGATCGTGCTGCGCAGGCCTTGTGCCTCGGCTTCCGCATGAAGGATGCTTATGCCAAAAGGAGGAAAGTGGAGCATGCTGTACGGCATGTATACGAGGCAGAGGTCAGCGGCTTTCATGCTCCGACGGGTTTTCCGCCCTCTCAAGGGCGGTCATGGTATCCGCAACCAGGAATATCTGTTTTTCTCGCAGCATTTTCGCCTTGACCAATGCCGCCTTTATGTTTTCCGGCGTCACGCCGGCCAGGGCCATCGTATTCATGAAGCGCTCATGCCAGGGGTTATGGTTCCAGGCCGCATGGTCCCGGATCAGATCGCCCATGTTCGCGTTACGCCATCCATCAATGAAAGCAGCTTCATTTGAGTCTGCCATCTTCTCCATATCGGCGGTGAGTTGGGCGTACTCCCTGTACTGATTGCGGAGCCGCAATTCATCCAGAATCATTTTCGTGGATTGCTTGCGGGTGGGCAGGAGGCTGCTCCAATCGTACAGCTTGCGGATCCGCGCATTGTCTTTCATCAAATTCCGGAAATCCTCGGGGAGCAGATCGTTTCCCGCCAGCCAATCCGAAAACTCCGCGTCATCGGCAAGGCCGTGCTTCTTCCTGAACTCCAGCGCCTCCCTGTCCGCATCTTCTTCGGAAACCCGTACGCCCAGAAGCGAGGATAAATATGAAAGCAGGAGACGGTCCCGGGCTTTTTTTGCCAGTTCTTCGGCTTCCGGATGATTCAGGACGGCGCACGCGGCAAGGGAATACAGGGGGAACGCCGCTCCATCGTGTTCCACGTCCCTGTCGTGGTGCTTCAGGACGTGCAGAATATAGGATTCAGGACCTTGGTCGCGTCGGTCGTCCTCCGGCGGGATAGAGGATGCAGGCAGGTTCTTGATTGCGTGGAGGAGAGCGATCGCATCCTGTTTCTGCACGTCAACGTAATGGTCGCGGCTGTAATCTGCGATCCGTTGTATGACGTCCGCACCGAGTCCTTTTCTTGAGGCCCTTTCGAAAATCGCCTCCAGCGTGCGCTCCCTAAAAAACACTTCCCCGGCCGCCGTAATCAGCCCCGCGCATTCATCCTGCCGGATCACTCCCCGGTCGCGCGCGGATTCAAAGGTGGCCCGCAGGTTCACGAGCGGCTCGGACAGCCGAATCCAGCCCTCTTTTGACTCCGCGCACTCGGACAAGACCTCGTCTTCAGCAAAGACCTCCATCTCCTTCAGCTTGCGGTAGACCGCGCCGATCCCGACCATTCCGGCCTTCTCAAGCTCCACGGCACGGACTGCCCCGACAGCGCCGGCCCCATACACCGCCACCCCTCGTTCGAGGGCAAAAAGAATGTCCTTGTGCCAGACGGAGACTTCGGGGTAGGTCATGCCGTCGATGATCCCGATCACTTGAGGCCTGAATCTGTAAAAGGCGCTGACGACGTCCCCCTGCTTCACCGGCGGAAGGCAGACGGCATGCATGATCCGTCCGGCTTCTGGGTGGGAGAGGGTGGGCCCGCAGAAAATCACCGTTTTCAATTCTGCGCTCCTTCCATATACCTCAATGCCCTGCCGCCGGGCGTATAGATATGGAAATCATGACAACCTTCCAGCCCGGGAGCGACAACCTTGACCACACTGCCGTCGAAATCGGGAACCGTGAGGTCGAACACGATGACCTGCGTGATCCCGACTTTCGCGAGCTTCCGCAGACACACCGTGATATCCCCTTCGAAGGTTTCGGTGGCCTCGGATTTCCTCTTTCGCGCGTCGACCCGGCATTCCTCTTTTTCGAGGTAGCCGAGAAATGTCCGGGTGGATGCCAGGGCGGGGTAGTAGAAGTCATCCCGAAAGCAGACGTCCCTGGTCCCCGTGTGATAGACGGCCACCCCCTGGACGGCTTCGGTAATCGCTCTGACCATGGCGGTGCACGGATCCAGGCTCGCCCCCATTCCATAGTAGATCTCGCCGCTCTCCACCCGCCGTTCGGCGATGCTGCATTTGCACGTGGCGACCTCGGTATCGACCGTACAGTCGAAGATCGCCGCCTCGAAATCCGCCGCATGGAGACGTGCGAGCAGCTCCTTGACCACGGGATACTCGATGGATCCGGGATCTATTCGCGTGGGGGGAAATCGAAATTTACGGCTATACGCAGGCATCTCGGTACATGCCATGGCATCCCTCTCGATCAGCTCGAGCAGGGCCTGACACAAAGCTTCCGGAAAATTCGATCCGTGGGCAAAGCCGTTCGAAGTGCACTGAAAAGAGCACGTATTGAGCGCGGCCGGCGAAGCGGCCATGCTCGCCAGGCTCAAGGGAACAGCAACTTCCTGCTGATTGGCGATATCCCAGCCGAGCGCCCAATATTCCACGACATCGGGATTAAAGAGGGAATGCTTGGACAGCGGAAGCCGCTCGAGCGGTATGACCGCATGGCGCTTCTCGAGATCGCGGTAGGTTGATGGGAACGCATGGGGAGGAGCCTCAAAAGCATGGTACCGTTCGATCGCCTCGCCGCACGCCGAGGCCATGGCGGCTTCCACGGTAAGGCCTTTGCCGTGCGTGACTGACGGCCCGCAGAGACCGGGTCTCACCGCGTTGGCGACCGGAATCCCCGTTCGGGTCATGCCGGTCAGGTTCGCCACCCGCGTGACACCGATTCGCTTGAGGAAGGGCATCATTTTGCGCAGGGCTGCGGACGCCGACAGACTTCGCGCTTCCCCGGACACAGCCTTCCGCTGGCAGTACCTTTTTCCCCTGTAGCGGATCTCGTTCATGGGACCGCTCCTGTCTGCGCCCGCAACAGCACGAGTGGTATGCGAACCTGTCCTGTTTTACTCGGGAGGCAGGGCGTTCACATCGTCGCCGCAACGATTGCCGGCACCGCGGTCGCAGCCGGCACCATCCCGCCGGATATGGTATCCAGCTCCTCCTCGCGAAGCTCGCCTTTGTTTCCGGAGGCAGTCCCCAGTGCTTGCATGAACTCCTGTTTGGTGAAGTTGAATCCGGCCTGTTGCATGATTTGTTTTCGGGCTTCATCATTTTTAGCCGCCACCAGTGACCGTCCCAAAGAAGGATCCGATTTCAATTTCTCAACACACGCTTTGGCGCTCTCAATCGACATGATAGTCTCCCTTCTTTCTCCTTCCGGCAAACGGTTGTCCGCCGGTCAGGTATTGGATTTACTGTAAAAAAGTCACTTGTCAGAAAAATCGGCCACCCTGCTCATCATTTCAAGATCACATGCATTGTATTCCATCGGATTGCCGTTGTCAACAAAAATCCCGCAAACAAGAGAAATGGTTCAGCCCATGGGACGGAGTCTATTCCGGATACTTTTCCAGCTTTCCATCACGAACCACCTTGATCAAAATATTCCGTCCCACCAGATCGCCATCGGCGTCGAATCGATAGCTGCCGGCGGCCCCAATCCAGTCAACCTTTTTCCGGAGCGCTTCGGCGATTCTGTCGGGAATTGTGCTGCCGGCCTCTTCAATCGCCGCGGCCAGTACGTGGACCGTGTCGTACCCTTTCGCCGCATTGGTGTCCGGCACCCTGCCGAATTTCCGGTGGAACGCGGAAACGAACTTCCGTGTTTCGGTCCGCGGATCCTCCGGCATGAACTCGGAGGCGATGAACGTGCCCTCGGCGGCTTTCCCCGCCAGGTTGACGAATTCAGGCGTGTCCAGCCCTTCGCCGGCCATGATCGGAACCCGGATTCCCAGGCCGCGCGCCTCGGCAATGAAAGAGGGCAATTGGGGAATGGAGCCGGCTGCGAATATGCCGTCGAAGGAGAAGTTGGCCATCCAGTACTGCAAATCCCTTCGAAAGGTGGCGGCGTCGCTGCCCGAATCGTAAGCGATCCGGTCCGGTACTTCGATTTCCAGGGCCTCGCACTCCTTCTCAAACGCGTTGGCAAGACCGGTGCCATATTCGTTCTTGGCCTGATAGATCATTATCTTTTTAAGGTTATGCCCCGCAGCGAACCGCGCGAGTACGGCCCCGTAGAGATCGTCATTCGAAACCGTCCGGAAGACCCTTTGAAAACCCTGTTTGGTGAGCCTTGGAGCCGTTGAGCGCGGGGACAGCATGAGCATTCCATGGTATTCATACATAATCGAGTTGGGAAGCGACACGAAGGAATCGAGATGCCCGATAACCGCCACCATATCCGGGTTGTCCACGAAGCTCTGTGCCACCATCCGGCCGACGTCCACCGAGCTCTGGTCGTCCCCTTTAATGACCTTGAGTGTGCGTCCTCCTATTCCGCCCCGAGCGTTTATCTCCTCGATCGCCAGCTCCATCCCTTCCCACATGGTTTTACCCATTGCGGAGGACCAGGGTCCCCCCGCTCCAATCAGAATATCGCCTTTGGCTGCCGCGGCCCGGCTTGCCCTTTGCGCGGCGGTATCGGCAGCGGTGCAGGTGGACAAGAATGAAAGCAAAGCCAGACAGGCCATGAAGTGCAGAACCCGTCTTTCGCGGCGGTGAATGTCGTGTATCCGCGTGCCGTACTCCATCAATTCCTCCTTCATTCGGGAACCTCTATGCGATCTGCCGCCGGGACATGCTCGCGAACAATCCATCCAACTCCATCAGCTCCTCGTAGGTTCCCTGCTCCGCGACCTCGCCCTTTTCCAGGACATAAATGCGGTCCGCGTTCACAATGGTGCTCAGCCGGTGGGCGATCACGATCCTGGAAACCGCAAGCCCTTTCAGGCTTTGACTGACTACCTCCTGCGTCTTGTTGTCGAGCGCGCTGGTCGCCTCGTCGAAAAAAAGCATGCGGGGTTTCCGCACGATCGCCCTTGCGATGATGAGACGCTGCCGTTGTCCCCCCGACAAAGTGCCTCCTCCGGCGGGGAGCACGGTGTACATTCCCATGGGCATCTCTTCAATGTCCTTTTCCAGACCCGCCATCCTGGCCGCTTCCCAGGCGTCGTCCAGCGTGAGCTTCGAAGAGCCCAGGATCGTTGAACGGATGTCGCCGTTCATGATCTGTGCGTTTTGCAGGACGACACCGATCTGGCGTCGTACCGCGCGCACGTCAAGAGCTGCCAGGTCGCGGCGGTCGTAGTAGACGGCGCCCTCCTCGGGAGACGCGAAGCCCAGGAGCAGTCGCAGCAGTGTGGATTTTCCCGAACCGGAGTTGCCCACGATGGCCACGAATTCACCTGGTGCGACGCTTATGGAGACGTCCTTCAGGACCAAGGGGCTGTCAGGATCGTAACGGTAGCTGACATGGTTGACATCAATCCTCCCATTCAGCGTTCCCGGTTTTTCCTTGGTTTCATCCGCTTCGGGAACGGTTTTCACGATCGGTTTCAAGCGGTTGTAAATGGGGAAGATGCCCATCGCCAGGGGAATCACGGAGCCGATCTGCAGCATCGCGTTTTGCATGGTCAGGAAGGCCGCAGAAAAAGCGAGGAACCCCCCGGGGCTTAATTCCCCATCGAGCCCGCGGATCAACCACAGGAAAACCGACATGAGAGTCAGAATCGGGAAGACCGCGCCGAAGGTTGTGAGGGCCGCCCGCAGCTTTCCCGCCTGAAAGGAGTGTCTCTTCTTTTGCGCGAAGGAGTCGGCCCAGAGGGAGAACGCGGAATTTTCCGAGTTGGAGATCCGCAATTTTGCGATCCCGGTGATGAGCTGCAGGATGATTCCCTGGTTCCTGCCGTCAAGCTCGACGATCCGTCTCTCGCGCCGTACCAGAAGGATGCTCACGCAGAGAATGAAGGCAAGACCGGCGGCAAACAGGGCGATTGCGATCCATGACATGCGTGGACTGTAATGGAAGACAACCCCCAGGTTGATGAGGGTGAACAAGCCGCCCATGACCGTGTTGACAACAATGCCGGAGAGGGTCAAGCGGATTGCGCTGATGCCCATGCTGCGTTCCGCAAGGTCTCCGGCGGTATACGCGCGGAAAAAGGCTGCGGGCAGAGACAACAGACGGTCCCAGAGAGCCGCCTGCATGGAATTGTCCATCCTGCCTCCCGCGCGCAGCACCGCGATCCCCCGCGTCATGTCGAACATAAACGTCGCCAGGGCGCCGGCAACCAGAAGGGACGCCAATTGAACAAGCTGTGCCCCCTGCGCCCCCGGGATGATCGTATCAAAGAGCAGGGCCGTCATTCCGGGGACAAGCAGACCGAGAAGCGCACCGCAAAGACCGACAAAAAAAGCGGTTCCAATGTCGCGGGCGCAGCCGCGTATTCCGAGCCGCAAGAGATCCATTCCGCGGAGCGGCGTATTCGGGAAGGGACGATAGAAGACGTAGGCCTGACCCGTAAGGGAATCCGCCGTCTTTCGGTCGATGGATCTGGCTGTCCCCTCCACCGGATCGAGCAGTTTGTATCGTCTCCGCGCTGAAGGTATCGCGGCCAATGGCCGCTGGTCTGCTTCATGAAATACCAGGAGAGGGCCGCTGTCCCGTTTCCACCAGTCTCCTCGCAAGGCGACTTGCCTGGAGCGAAAAGCGGAAGCCCGGCAGATTTCATCCAGAGATTCCGCGGTTTTCGCTTTCAGGCTGCCGGATCGGGGAGTTTGCACCTTGATACCCGAGGCCTGTCCCACCATTCGGCAGGCCGCCAAGAGCGGTTCGCGCTTGTCGATTTCCGGGGCGATCTGCAGCCGCGGCGGGTTCAGGATGACCGTGAGGCGGGAAAGAGCGCGTTTGAGCATGGACCGCTGCGCTTCCTCCCGGCAGGCCATTCGCTCCTGACCGGCGGCCGCTTCCCGGCTCACATTCGCCGCGGCGCAGTCGAGGATATATCCGCTAAAAGCCTTGAGTGCCTTGAGGAGTTCACCGTTCCCGGGCGATGGCCATTCTTCCTGAAAGGAGAGGACGGCGTCGTCCGAAACGCCCAACCATGCCCCCCGGATCAATGGAAAGGGCTCTTTGAGCGGCACCCCGGGAAAGTCCTCCCGGCCCATGAAAGCGGCCCTGCCGGAATCCAGTTGAATCCATACGGTTTTGAATGCGGCATGGACTGTACCGCCTTTCTCGACCGTCAACCGCCCCTTGCCTTCGAGATCCTTTGAGCCCTTCGGTATGATCTCATGCTTCCCCACCGCCAGGGAAGCGTTACGGATCCAGCGCCGGAGGAGTCTCTGGATGTCGTCCGTCATGGAAGGATCAATCCCCTGCCGCAGGAACGTCTCGGTGTCCATTTCCCGCAGCATCGTGCCGAAGGCGCCCGCCGCCAACAATCCCAGGTCCCGCCCTTTTGCGGTGTCCTTCGCGCCGAGAAGGATGTCCCCGCGCGGCACCGAAAAAAGCGGGTGGCGGGCGCCTTCCGGGCAGCCGTCCCGGAGACGCACGGAAAAGACATCCACGTGTCCGCGCTCCACAACCCACACTTTGTCCGCCCGATCCGCGAGGACGGGACTGTTCCCTTCGCACATGCGCGTGCTTCCCCGATTGCCAATCAGATCCGTGGTTTCACGCATCGAATTTACCCCCGGCCGTTATTGGATCTTGATCATCTCCGCATAGATGCCCTCGGCGTTCCGAAGTTCCTCGTGGGTTCCCCGCTGCACCACTTCGCCTTTTTCCAGCACAATGATTTCGTCGCAGTCCCGGATGGTGGAGAGGCGATGTGCGATGATCAAACAGGTGCATCCCCGTCTTCGCAGATTGTCGTCAACGATCTTCTCGGTGTTCGGATCCAGGGCGCTCGTCGCTTCGTCCAGCACGAGAAGGGCGGGATTGTTGACAAGAGCCCTGGCGATCTCAAGCCGCTGACGCTGCCCCCCGCTGAAATTGCTTCCGGCCTCTTTCACTTTGCTGTGGTAGGCTCCCGGTCTTGAAATGATGTCGTCGCTGATGCAGGCATCCCCGGCCGCCTCGCTCACGTCTTCCTCCGGGATCGTGTCGTCCCACATGGCGATATTGTTCCTGACGCTGTCCTCGAACAGGCAGCAGTCCTGATCCACCATGGAGACGGAGTTGGTGACAAGGCTCCGGGGAAGTTCCCCCCGCGATTTTCCATCGAACAGGATCTGCCCTTCCCAGGGTTCGTAGAGGCCGGCAACAAGCTTCGCCACGGTTGACTTGCCCGAGCCGGACACGCCGACAAGGGCGACACGCGTTCCGGGAGCAAGCTTGAGGTTGAAATGCCTGATAAGCGGGGGTGCCAGGCGGCTGTATCCGAATGTTACGTTGCGAAGTTCCAGCTCACCGGTGAGTTTTGTCAGGGGCGCCTGCGGCACGGCTCCGCCGGATGTAACTTCCGTCAAAAAAGAGAAGTCGGGCGCATGCCGAAGCACATCGTCCAGACGCTTTATATCGGTTTTCGTTTCCTGGAGTTTCGAGCCCAAGGTCACCAACTGATTGACCGGCCCCATGAAGCTCGCCATGAGGCTCTGGAAAGCCACCAGCGATCCCATGGTCATATCCCCGTTGATCACGCGCAGACCGCCCACAGCGAGAATGGCGGCGGTGTTGAGCGCCGTGAGGAAGGCGGGGACCGCCGCCAGAAGCTGGGAAGAGACGGACAGTTCCTGCTGGGCATTTTCGGCCTTCGCCTGATAGCCCGCCCACTGCTCGAAGAAATCTCCCTCCATTCCGCCGGCCTTCAGAGTTTCTATCATCTGGAGGCCGTTCATCGAGAGGGCCAGGGTCTTGCCGATTTCCTGCTGGAGCCGTTGATTCATAATATTCCGTTTTTTGGACACGAGTTTCAGGGCGGCCAGATTAAGGGCCGCGATGCCGACTCCGACCATGGTCAGGACCGCATCATAGCAGAGCATGACCACGGCATAGAACACGCCCATGACAAGGCTGAAGACCGTCGTGGCCAACTTGCCGGATAATAGCTGCGCGACGTCGTCATTTAACCTGACCCTGGATCCGATTTCTCCCGCCATCCGCTGGACGAAAAACTCCATGGGCAGCCGCACAAGGTGATGGAAAAATCGCGCCGAGCCGGTGACGGCGAGCTTCGCTTCGATCTTCAGCAGGTGAGACTCCTGCAGCATCGTCAGCAGACCGCGGAAAACGGCGGTAATTCCCATGGCCAGGAGGAGCGGCGCGAGCCAGCCGTCCATGCGGGTGATCAGAATGTCGTCAACGAATATTTTCGAAAAGGCGGGGAGGATGAGGCCCGGGATAACGAGGAGCAGTCCGGCCAGGACCACGTACGCAAGGGCGGTTTTTAGCCCCGCAAGACGGTTGGCGAGCGAGGCAAGGAGGGGCCGCCTCTCTCCGCCCTTTTTGAACTGTGGCGTCGGCTCGAAACCCAGAACGATGCCGGTGAAGGAGATATTGAATTCTTCCATCGAGACGACACGAGGTCCCGTCCCGGGATCGTTGAGGTATGCGTGCCCCCTCCGAAAACCTTCCAGGACCACGAAATGGTTGAAATTCCAGAATAAAATCATGGGGAGCGGAAGTCCCTTGAGTTCCTCCGGGTCCATACTGAAGCCATGAGCCTCCAACCCGTATTTGCGGGCCGCCTTCAGCATGTTGGATGCCTTGCTCCCGTCCCTCGAAACGCCGCACTCCACGCGCAGCTCTTCAAGCGGAACGATACGGCCGTGGTAGGCGAGGATCATGGCCAGGGCGGCCGCGCCGCATTCAACGGCCTCCATCTGGAGTACGGTCGGGGTCCTGACGCGTTTCTGCTTCCATAACGGTTTTTCCGGCCGTTCTGTTGCCGTCGCCATCACTCGATCCCCGACATGCGCTTGTTTATTGAAGGAAACAGCAGGTTGATCACCCGCTGTTGCGAGATCGTTACGGAGGCGAGACAAATCATACCGGTTTGAAGCTTTGTGGCCGGACCCCTGGAAGACGACCATTTGAAGCCCGTCGGAGCAGCCGGATCCGGTATGAGATCCACGATGACCTCGATGACGGGGCCCTGCCGCGAGATGCCCTGAACCAGCGTTTCGTTTTGCAGGGTTTGCATCATTCCCGCTGTGGAGGAGGGATAACCGGAGACGTGTGTCACCAGTCCTTTGAGAAATCCGTATTCCGACCGCTCGACGCCAAAAGGCGAGATTTCCGCCGGCATTCCCTGCCGAATTGCTTCCCCCGCGGCGGCGGGAAAGTACAGCACCGCCTGCAGGCTGCCGAATTCGCTTCCCTCCAGCTCAATCCTCATCAGCGGCGTGCCCTTGGCCACAATCGCCCCTGTCCTCACCGTCAGCTCGAGGATCCTGCCCGTGAAGGGGCTTGTGACTTTGGATGAGACGGCGTATTCGTTTTGGAGCGTCTGAAGCGAACGTTCGGCTTGCCGGATGCTGTCTTCAAGCGCGCGCCGTTCCTGCGCGGACGCGGAATCCAGGTGCTCAAGGTCGGCGCGCATTCCGTTCAGAGATGCCGAGGCTTCCCTGATTCTGGCCAGGAGCTCCGGCTGATCCACTCTCGCCACGGTGCGCCCCTTTTGGATGATTTCGCCGGGCTCGAAGTAGATGCCCTTCAATGCGCCTGCGCTGTTGGAAACGATTTCGTACACACCGCCCGCGCTCATCAGCATCCCCTGGCCGTCCGATTTGACCGGGATGTACCCCAAAACGCTCCACAAAACCGCGCAGAGCAACAGTCCGCCAACAGCCAGCAGGGAAAGCCAGCCCTTGCGAGAAGTGACCTGCATGAGGACGTCCAGCCGCTCCGGAGAGGATTGGCGCTCCAGAGCAACTTTTCGGAACAACTGCTCCCTCATTATTTACCTTCCCGGCGGCGCCGTTTTTCGGCATTCGCTCCTAAACGATAATGAAGTTCGAGACTGTCACGATCAACGATTCCCTGCCGCCATTCAATGCCCGATTCATACTGTAGCATACGGGAATGCCCATTTCAAGGCGTTGGCCTTGTCGGGCGGAAATTCGAGAACGGGTGGAGGTGCTTGAAATTGATTTTACGGATTTCAATTTTGCGGATTTCAATGGATGCTTTCTAAGGCGATCAATCAGCAGCCTGTTGGGGATATTGTCGATTACTTGTCATCGCCCGCCTTGATCGTATGGCCAGCCGGGGGAGGCGATCCCCTTGATAAAAAATTTCCGTACACCGGATGCCCCGGTCATGCTTCGACAAGCCCAGTACAAGCGCTGTGGCATGACAATGGTAATTACTGCGTGTTTCTTCTATCGGGTACCTCGAAAGAATTCCTCCCCCTTTTCGAGTTTTTCGATGTTCCTTATTGAAACAATGCAAAAAAATCCGTCCCCGTGTTCCCACCCTGTGGTATGATAAAGTTGAAGCAGGATGTTTTAAAGGGTATAATTCCATACGGGAGAGCGATAATTTGTTGTTGAGAAATGTTTTCTTGATCATGGTATTCGTGACGATCATTTTATCGTTCACGGCGGCCCAGACAACCCCGACAAAGGATGAAACACAGGCCGATCAACACTCCTATCAGTTTGCCGATGTGTCCAGGAATATTTATAAAGAGATACCGGAGCAGATATCGATCACGTACTTTCGTTCGGATAAACTGAAATCAGTCGATCATGTCTACCAGGAGATCGAGGACATCCTGCGCGAGTACGCGGCCTGGGCCAATGGGAAAATCCTGCTTTCCGTCTACGACCCGGTCCGCGACAAAAAGACCCAGGAGGCCCAGGAATACGGAATCCTCGATTTCCATATCGGAACCCGGGACTCGCCGGACGAGGCCAACATCTTTATCGCCTATTCCGGCATCGTCATCCGGTATCTGGACCGCTTCCGGGTCGTGCCCCTGATCCAGTCCACGGACACCCTGGAGT
>JAFGRP010000246.1 GCA_016935075.1 Deltaproteobacteria bacterium
GACCGGAGGGATGATTGCCGGCGCTGCATCGGATTCGGCGAGGGCGGAAATCGCCCGGCAACAGGAGGAGGCCTATGCCGCTCAAAACCGGGCCGGCAACGCCCGACTTGCAGAAAAGGCGGCCGATTTCCGGCGGGCGATGTCCGCCTGCCTCGAAGGCCGCGGCTACACCGTACGTTAAGGAATGCGATGAACCTTGATTGACAATTCCTATCTGATTTTAAGGAGGCAGAAGCCATGAAACAAATTTGCAGGACAAATGGATATTTTTCACTCGGGTTGATGCTGGTCCTGTTGTCGGGAGTTGTCTTTCTCGCAGGGCCACAGGAGGCACAGGCCGCCGATCGAAGGGGGCCGCCGCCACGTCAATTCCATGATTCGCGCTATCACCATAACCGTTTCTACCCGCCCCGCGGTCATGTGATCAAAGTATTGCCCCGCGACCACCGGGTGGTGCCTCACGGCCGGACACGATTCTACTTTTCCGGAGGCGTCTGGTACCGTCCGCAGGGGTCTCGCTTCACCGTCGTTGTGCCTCCGATCGGTCTTTTCGCGCCTTTCCTGCCCCCCTTCTACGAAACGATCTGGCTGCACGGTGTGCCTTACTACTATGCCAATAACATTTATTATGCGCACAGGGGGAACGGCTATGTCGTCGTCGAGCCGCCGAAGGAGGAAGTGAGCCAGGCGCCGCCGCCGGCGGATCAGATGTTCATCTATCCCCGCCAGGGACAAAACGAGCAACAGCAGGCCGATGATCGTTATGCATGCCACCGCTGGGCGGTGGAACAGACCGGTTTCGATCCGACGCAGCCGCCCGGCGGTTCGCCCGAACCTCTGAAGATCGAGAAGCGCGCGGACTATCAACGGGCGATGTCCGCCTGTCTCGACGGCCGCGGCTACACCGTGAAATAGACGAATCCGGCACCGGAGGCGATGGCCGATACAATCCGGCCCATCACGAAATGGACGTCTCCCTGCGGAAGGAGAGGGGAACGTTCAACCATTATTTCACGCCGATCATCTTCGGCGGTCTTATCGGCCTGCCCCTGCTCCCGCTTTACTACCCGTTGAGGCTCCTGCCCCATATTTTCCCGGGGCTGAAGGCATGGAAACAAAGCATGCTGCGGGAGCGGGACCTGACGGATCAAGCGACCGACCTGCAGCGGGAACTGCGATCATTTCACCGCATTTCCGGATCGAAATTAAAAAAAGACTTCTGGGATACACAAAGCCGCATGGGTGACTCTCCTCACGATGGAATCGTCTTCGTCTGACGTGATAAATTCGAACAAGCCGGAAGAGATAAACGTTACATTCATTCAAGCATTGAGCATCTCTGTGAATCTCCGTGTAATGCTTTCTTTTCCATTCTGACGTTTTATGCTATAAGAATCAATAATGGTTGACACAATGTGTCAACGCCGGGAAGTGGGGCAGCAAACGGAGAAAACAAACATCACACTTAAATATGCGAATAGACCGGTCTATTCGACTAAAAAAACATGACCAGCATCTCTGAGACGCGCAAACGCCTTGCAAACGTCACTGGGCTTCTCATATTCACTCTCTTCATCGGAACGGCCGGCTACGTCCTCATCGAAGGCTGGACGCCGTTCGATGCGTTCTACATGACCGTGATCACGCTCGCGACCGTGGGCTACGGGGAGACAAACCCACTTACCTATGCGGGCCGTGCGTTCACCGTGTTCCTCATTCTGGGCGGCGTCAGCATTATCGCCTACACTTTTTCAACGCTCACCTCCATCGTCATGGAGGGACATCTGTCTATTGTACTCAAGAGGAGGCGTATGGAGAAAGAGATTGCGAAGATTTCAGGACACTACATCGTCTGCGGCGTCAGCCATGCAGCCCGGGTGATCATGGAGGAATTGGGAAAGACGGGGCGGACTTTCGTCGTGGTTGAGCAGGACCGGGGAATGGTCGAGAGGCTCATCGCCGACGGATTCAAAGTTGTGGAAGGGGATGCTACGGAGGAGGAGACCTTGAAGCGCGCCGGGATAATGAACGCTGCCGGCGTCTTCGCCGTACTCTCCTCTGACCAGTACAATGCGTTCTTGGCGTTGACTGCCAAGGGCCTCAACCCTGAAGTCCGCGTCGTCAGCGCCCAGAAAGAGCTTGCGGTACGCCAACAGCTCTTGAGGAGCGGTGCCGACAACGTCGTCAATCCTCAGTACATCGGCGGGCTGCGCATGGTCTCCGAGATGGTCCGCCCGGCGACAGTCGGTTTCCTGGATTCCATGATGCGGGAACAGGGCAGCGTCGTCCGGTTCGATGAGGTCGCCGTTCCGGAAGAGTCTCCCCTCGTGGGGCGGCCGGTCGGCGACGTGAAAGGAACCAAGGGCCATGCCCCGCTCCTTGTTGCAGTACTTGAACGGGAGACAGGCCGGTACGACATCAACCCGGACCCAGCGCGTCCCATCAAATCGGGCGACCGGCTCGTCATGATCGGAGATGCATCGAAGCTCTTTGAGCTAAGGAAACGCATCGAGACCACAGGAAAGGCATGAAACCGGAGATGATTCAGAAGATCGACGCCGTCCTCGACAGGGTCAAAGACCCGGAGAGTAACCTTCCTGTCGCGCAACTCGGCATGGTCAATAGGATCCGCTACAACGAAAACCGGCAGACCCTTTATATCTTCTCGGAAATCCAAACTCACATTCCGAGATGCGCCACTTGCGCGGCGATCGCCTCCAACATCGCTTTCACAATCATTCGGGATCTCGAGAAGGAACTACAGGCCGAGTTTCCCGATCTCTCCATCGAGTTTATTTGACGATCTCCGGTGAAGCCGATAGAGGCTGATGCTCTCGCCCCCGGTAATAAATGTTTAGACAGAACGCAACTTATGGGTTGATAATGAACTACTTTTCATAAAGCATCGTAATATTTCAAAGGAGGTTGCCCTATGGCTTTAATAACCATTACCGCCGGCATCGGTTCGGACGCCCCCCTCATAGCAAATCATGTAGCGAACCGTCTTTCTGCCGAACTCTATGACGATGACAGACTCCAGAAGGAATTTCTTGCCATGGGTCTTTCATCGAAGGATATCGAAAGCCTTGATGAAAAGGCCCCCGGTTTTTTCAGCAGACTTCTGGATATGAGACCGAAATCTTACCAGGAACTTCTTGAGGCCGTGGTCTATCGCGTGGCTCAGAGCGGCGAGGGCGTCATCATCGGCCATGGTTCTCCCTTTCTTCTTCAGGATTTCGGGTGCGCGCTTCATGTCAGAATTTATTCATCGGAAACTCAGCGAGTGAAACGGATTGCAAAGGAATGGAAAATCGATGAAAACAACGCCCGGAAGGCTATTCGGAAAAGCGACAGCGACCGGAGGGGGTTCATGGAATATGCCTTCAATATCCGCTGGGACGACATGGGGCTCTATGATCTCATCGTCAATATCGATAAGCTGGCATACGAACCGGCGGCTGAAATGATTATCGCCGTGGCCTCGTCCGATATTATCAACTCCTGCAGCCTTGCCGCCCTTGAGGCGATGAAACGCTATAGTCTCGAAAAAAGGATTGAAGCGGTAGTGAAGCAAGCCCTTCTGGTCCCTAAAAACGTGCAGGTTTCGGTAACGGAAGACGGCCAAGTCACGCTCATGGGGGTCATGAATCCCCTGGAATCACAGGACCGGCTTCTTGAGGCCGTACGATCCGTTCCCGGCGTTAAAGATATCGTGGCAAGGATTGCCAATGAAAAGATCCATGACATCTGAGCCGGACCGAATAGTTGAAGATGAATTTTGCGATGCGGCTGGTTGTCAGCCCCTACTGCCATCAGAAGCGGGTGGTAGAATCAGTTACATAGTAGGAGGGAAACATGATTTTGAGCTGATCGCTACCGGCATTCCTTTTTTTAAACGACGATTCTATGAAAAACGACGAGTATGAAATAGTTCATGTCTGCTATTGACGACCGGCCTCAAACCCTTTGGGGAAGATGGAAGGCAACCACCGGTAAACGGGATCCAGATACCGTGCCACATTCCCCTTTTGGGGGATCATGAAGATGAAGATCCTCTTCTGGTCGGGAACAATGGCAATGTGCCTGATGGTACCCGGATCGGGATTTTTCTCCATCAGCCGTGCAAAGTTACCGCGCATGGCCATGCTTTCGTAATAGATATGAAAATCAAATTTCCCCCATTTTACCTCTTCCCTGTTCAGCCGCTGGGCATTGCCTATTTTTGATCCCCTGAACCCGCTGTATTTTTCCTCGATCAGGTGGCTCTCTTCCGGGGGAGGGCGTTTCAGGTACAATGTTATAAACAGCCTGTCATATTTACGGATTATTTTAGATATGGGGAGATAGAGCAATGAGTGGCGGGGAAGGAGGGTGATCGTTGCATCGGCCTGCGACAGCAGGGCACCCTTCTTTTTGACCAGGAGCTTGGCATGGTAACCGATCGCGCCTCCGATATTGGTAAAGGTCTGATCATCGGGTCGTATCACGTCCATCAGGTCTTTGAATACCGCCAACACGATTTTTTTATTTTGTCTCTTCCCCCAGAGGTATCCTGCGGCAAGGGAAAAAGAAAAGGCGACAAAGAGGAGGAAAACCGGTTGCATGATAATCTGTTCGTGTTGAAACATCTTGTGCCCTCAGCCTTTTTTATCGTAAATGCCGCGTGATGTCTTTTTCAATATGATATAAAGTCGACGTTCTTTCATCGAAAATCCCCTTTGCCAGGGGGACCCGTTCAAGGGGAATACCGTGTACCATACTCTTCATGCACCCTTCAACCTCTTCCGCCATTTTTATGTTTTCGTCAGTCACCTTGTTGTCGAGCAAAAGGCGCAGGGGCAATTGCAAGTCCTTCAGCCCATCGATGAGCCGTGCCGACTCCTTCAGCGAGAGCCTGTCGGGATTGAACACCACGGAGATAGCGGTATCCGGTCCCTGTAATTTTTTGTTCAGCTCTTCGTAGGTCTGATGAAGGTCATGGAGTCGCGTCAGTACTCGGTCGCTTTGTTCATCGTAGTCCAACACCGTCTCCGAATTACTCAAGGGACCCCGTATCCGGTGAATCGTGTAACGTTTCTTGAGAATCTGCTGCCGGATCGTGATCAGCCTCTCTATCCAGTGGATCGTGATCTTCGGCAGTGCGAGGAATCTCAGGGTCAGCCCCGTGGGGGGGGTATCGAATACGATGAAGTCGAAGTCCTTTTCATCCCGTATGGTATTTTCGATGCCCGTTAATAATGCATATTCTTCGATACCGGGTGAGTACTGTAAGACGGAAAAGTAGTTGTCCAGGTTGAGCACCTGGAGATACCTATAGGATGTTGAAAGGACATCGATCTCTTTCTTCAAGTATGCCTTCGTCAGTTGCTTGAGATCGATCTCCTTCAGGTAGAGGCTGTCTGTAAACCGTGTCTTTTTGTCTTTCAGCCTCATATTAAATATGTCGCCGAGATTATGGGCGGGGTCGAGGGAGACGATCAGCACCCGATACTGCTGAGAAAGCTGCCATGCCATGGCAGCCGACAGCGTCGACTTGCCCACACCCCCCTTGCCCGTAAAGAAAAGTATTTTCATCTAATCTATCCCCAGCGTTCCGCACATCTCTGCCAGCATATCTCCGGAGTCTTTTGCCCGTTTGTTCAGCACGGCAAGCTCCTTTTCCATGAAAGGCAACAGTTCGATGGCCAGAAAGGAAGGGGGAGAAGGGAACCCCACAAATGATCCGAGAAGAAGGAGGGTGAAAATATTTTCCAGTTCCTCCATCTCCACGGCCGTGAGGGAAAGGGCTTGCTCGCGATGTGAAGTATCAAAGGCGGATAAGATGCGGCGCAATCTATCGAGAATGGAAAATCCCATCAGATGGCTTTTAAATTTTTAAAGTTTTGCCGGTGCGGGACGGTTGCACCCCGCACCGGCAGTGATCGTTCACAAATGTCAATCAACCTTGTATGCCTTGGACTTGATGAAGTCGTAGATGAAAACAAAGTTCAAAACGAGCAGCACGATCGAGATGATCATCACCGTCCACCCGGGAACCGGTTTTGCTGCAATCGCGCCGGGTTGAACAACCATGATGAACCAGGCAATGCCGCAGGTCACGGTAATCCAGAGGAACCACGCCGGGATGACGGCGACGCTGGCAAATTTCGATCTCATCTTCTTCGCCACGAATCCTGCGCCGGTCATGAGGGCAATGGCGGCGATCAACTGATTTGCGGCTCCGAAGGAACCCCACAGAATCAGGAAGTTTCCGCTTGCGCCGAGGTAGATCCCGATGGCGGCGGGGATAATGGATGCGATCCAGCGGTTCGTTAGAAAGTTATATGCGCCGGTGGCGCGCTCCTTCAGCGGAAGCGCCATCTCCGAGATGCAGTACCGGGCCAGCCGGTTGGTCGTATCGAGCGTCGTCATGGCAAAGGAGGCCACCCACATGCCGGCCAAGACCTTGACATATTTGACCGGAATGAAGCCGAGCCAGGTGGAATTGATCATATCGGAATAGGATTGGACGAAGAGATTGGCGCCGCCCATCTTCACCGATGCCGATACCTTGGTAAACGCCACCCCCCAATTGCCCGGATTCAGTGCTTCCTCCGTCACGCCCAGGTTTTTCAGAGCCGCATATCCGAAACCGGCGATGGAGACAATGACGATCGTTGAGAGGAAACCTTCCGTGAACATGGCGCCATATCCAATCGCGAGGGCATCGGTCTCCTTTGCAAGCTGTTTGGAGGTCGTTCCCGACGCCACGAGGGAATGGAACCCCGAAAGGGAGCCGCAGGCGATGACCAGCGGAATGGCCGGCCAGAAAGGGGTTGCCTTGCCGCCCAGAAGGATGGGCGAGAAAGTGGATACAACGGGAACTTCGAAGCCCCTGAACGCAAAGATCGCGCCGAGAAAACCGAGGATCAGGCCAAAATAGAGGAGAAATGAGTTGAGGTAATCTCTCGGTTGCAGCAGGACGTTTACGGGGATGGCGGCGGCGATGATGATGTAGAAGAAAAAGATCCACATCCAGGTTATCTTGCTGAGCGTGATCGGGAAGACCGGACCCAGCGCCAGGGCGAAGAAGAGCATGATAATGCCGAGGGTCGTGGCCACGACGAAATTCATCTTGACCCGGTACAGCAACACCCCCAGGATCAGGGCCGCGATGATCTTGTAGACATAGGAAGCACCGATGGCACCGCCGTCCGGCCCGACATACAGCCCCGCGACCACGGCGGCAAATGCGGCCACGACGAGGATCAGCAGGAAAAAGACGATCCAGTAAAAGGCCACGCCCGTTCTATTCCCCATAATGTCCTTGGCCACGAACTGGATGGATTTTCCATCATACCGGACGGAGGCCATCAGGGCCAGATAGTCGTGAACGGCGCCGATAAAGATATTGCCGAACCATACCCACAAAAGCCCGGGAAGCCAGCCCCAGCACATGGCAATCGCGGGGCCTATGATGGGCGCGGCGCCGGCGATGGAGGCAAAGTGATGTCCGAAGAGGACCTCTTTTCTCGCGGCGATGTAGTCCACGCCGTCATAGAGGCGTTTGGACGGGGCCTCGTTGCTATCCGAGGCCATGACGACGTCCCTTTCGATCTTTTTACCGTAAACGAAGTAAAGGATCAGATAAAGCAGAAAACCGATGATGATGATTAAGGCTGTCATTTCTTACCTCCTTTAAAGTGGTTAATAAAGTTAATAAGATAACCCTGCTCCCCATCACGAGGGCCGCTTTAATCTTTCCGTGTAAATTCCCCGAAGCCGGTACTGTCAAGTTTTTTATGCAAAATATTCATAGGCCAATTCTTTGAAGAAAGACAGGTTCTTCTGCACTTTCCCTGCATGACGTTGGTTTTCTTTTCGGAGACCATTACATAAGAGATGTCAGCTGTCAAATGAAAATCACATGGGTGAAAATCACATGGGATGTAAAAAAACACCCCCGGGTTTAACGCGGATATCATGAACTATCCGCCTAAGGAATGACGTTCCCTTTGCTGCAGCCATCCTTCCGGATCTTCCAGAAACTCCATTTCTTCGGTTGATATGATCTGGTAGGTCCTGATTACTTCAGGATGCTCCAGGAGCGTCCCGATTTCCCTGTCCATCGCAACCCGTTGCTCGGAAGCCTTCCATTTCTCCCAGGATTCGACATTCGCCCATGTACTGATAACCGTTATGTTGCCTTTATCCTCGGTATTGACCAGGGTCTCGCTGCTGATATATCCCTGCTGCGCCATGGCGGCAATCCTGATCTGCCGAATCAGTTTGGAAATGTGTTCCCGTTTCTTTAATTTTCGATCAATGAGCACCCTTATCATAGCCAACCTCCTATTCCGATGTTCTTAAAAACCCGAAAACGACCCCAATCCTCCATAGCTTAATTTACGCTTGGTTTCATCAGATGTCAAAATTTCAATTCCCCCATTTCAAGGGATTGAAGTTCGTGTTCCGGTCATAGAAGTCTTCCCGCTCCGCGCGTTTCAGGAAATTGACGGTGAGATAGGTCAGCGGGGTGACCAGCCCTTCATAGGCGGATTTCATCAGCCATTGACTACCCGCCATCTTCGCCAGCGCATCGAGAGGAACTGTCCCGTAAAAGGCCAGAAAAATGAAGGCCCCGGAATCCGCGAGCTGGCCGACGACCGTAGAGCCGATCGTGCGCATCCATAAATGTCGTCCCCCGGTCGTGATCTTCATCTTGGCCAGCACGAAAGAATTGAGGAACTCTCCCAACAGATAGGCGAGGAAAGAGGCCGCTAAAATTCTGGGTGTAGACGCGAAAATCGCCCGGTAAGCCTGTTGCGAGGCCGCCGCGGATTCAAACGGACCCGTTCTCCAGAAAGGCGCAGCCGGTAATTCGATGGAAAGATAGAAGATGAATACCGCAAGCAGGTTGCACCCGAAGCCGATCCAGATGACACGCCGGGCCTGAGCGTAGCCGTACACCTCGGTCAGGATATCCCCGAAAATATAGGAAACGGGAAAGATCAGAATCGCGGCTGGCAGGAAGAACGGTCCAACGGAGACCAACTTCACGGCAATGATATTGGAGACCACCAGGCTGGTGACGAAAATGGCGGCAATGGCGGGCAACCAGCGATGTTCAGCCATTTTTCTTCCTATGCTCCGCTTCGACGGAAATGGATATCCCCCCCCGCACCTTAAAATCAGCGGTGAGCTTGCACCAGCGGGGGGCCAGGACCTTGACCAGATCGTCCAGGATCGCGTTGGTTGCATGTTCATGGAAGACCCCCCGGTCCCGGAACGACCACAGGTAAAGTTTGAGCGATTTGGACTCCAGGATCTTTCGGTCGGGAATGTATTGAAGGGTCAGACGGGCAAAATCGGGCTGCCCCGTAACCGGGCAGATGCAGGTGAATTCTTCGGTGCGAAGGGTGACGACATAATCCCGGTTGGGGTGGTGGTTCGGAAACGTCTCCAACCTCTTTGCCGGCTTCTCCCCCCGGCCGAGCAGGGTCAGCCCCTCCAGGTCGGATTTTTCAGTCATTTTCGGCATAGAGTCCCTTCCTTATGCGCATTTTGTCTTCATCCCCATGGAGATGAAAGTGCGTCTATCCTTCTGGATTTTCCTTTTTTTCGATCCCTGCATCTTAGTGCGGAGGCGGTTTTCATCTGTCTGGGAAGGCTTGATTTTGTCAACATTTTTCCTCTCCGCAAACAACAATTTTCCGGTTGATAATCCATTTCTCCTGTGATAAAGGGGTGCACATCCGCTGGGGGATCGTTCAATGGTAGGACAACGGACTCTGACTCCGTGAATCGTGGTTCGAATCCACGTCTCCCAGCCAAGTCAATACAAGGGGTTGCAAGTTACCTTAGAGTTATGTTTGCCGCAGAAAGGTTTTTTACAGAATCTCAAGCACAATAAATTTGTTGTCTTTCCACTCTCCCTTGTTTACTTTACCATCAAAGAATATCAGTGAGCCCTGTCCGGATATCCTGTTCTCATTCCACTGCCCTTCGTATCTGGAACCATCGGTAAAATAAAGAATCCCTTTGCCGTGCATCAGACCGTCCTTCCAGGCTCCTTTATATTTTTTACCGTCCGGGGAGAACATCTCCCCGTAACCGTTCTTCATGCCGTTTTTCCACTGCCCAACATATTTTCCGCCGTCCGGCAGCGTCTCCGTCCCCTTCCCTTCCGCAACACCGTTTTGCCATTCGCCCTCGTATCGATATCCGTCGGACAAAAGGATCGTTCCCTTCTGATGGGGCAGATCACCGTCCCATTGGCCTCCATATCGACTTCCATCGGGCCATGTGAAGGTGCCGTCGCCGTGGAAACAACCGGACTTGAAGAAACCGCTATAGGCGCTTCCATCCTGATAGGTGCACGTCCCCTCGCCTTCCATGGGTTTTTCCTCCCAGTGAAATTCGGCAAACATGGGTCCATTTGAATTTTGGGAAGACTGATACGCAAACTTTTTTTGTTTATTCATTTGGCTTTCCATTTTTCAGCCCACGAATTTCCCTTTATTAAACTCACCCTCGTATTTTTTACCATTGGCCAACATCATGATTCCCCTGCCGTGCGGCAGACCATTTTCCAATTGGCCGCTATATTTTCTTCCGTCCATCAAAATCAGGATTCCTTTGCCATGATACTTGTTGTCCTTGAACTCGCCTTCATACCGGTCCCCGTTGGGGAACTCCATCACACCATATCCATTGGACATGCCTCGCCGGAACGCCCCGGTATATTTCCTCCTGTCAGACAGGATTAAGGTTCCCTGACCATCGTACAGGTCGTTTTTCCAGTCACCGACATATTTTCTTCCATCGGCCATGGTAAACGTCCCATTTCCGTCTTTCTTGTCTTCACCCCATTGGCCTACATATGTGGAACCATCGGCCAGTGTAAGGATGCCATGTCCATCACGCAGCCCCTCCTTCCATCCTCCGATATATTTTTTCCCATCAGGGTAGCTTACGATTCCCTGTCCGTGAGGCAATTCGTCCTTTAACTCACCGACATATTCGCCTCCATCGGGTTGAATTTTTATCGTATGTCCCTGATCAGATTCCTTGGGGGGGCGTTCTTTTTTTTCTTTTGTTTTTTCCTTCGATTCTTCCTTTAAAATAGCATCTTCAACTTTCTTTCGCAGCTCTTCATGATCTTTTAACCGTGCCTCCTCCTCAATTTTTTTCCTGATTTCATCTTCAGCCTTGAGCCGCGCCTCCTCCTGGGCCTTTTCCCTGGCCTCTTCTTCCGCCTTGATCCTCGCCTCCTCGGCCTTTGCCCTGGTTTCTTCTTCAGACTTGAGCCGCGTTTCTTCCTCTCTCTTTTTCCTGGCCGCTTCTTCCGCCTTGAGTCTCGCCGCCTCGGCTTTTTCCCTGGCTTCTACTTCCGCCATGAGCCGCGCTTCTTCTTCAGCCTTGTCCCTGGCCTCTTTTTCGGCCTTGAGCCGCGCCACCTCCTCCTCTGCCTTCTTTCTGGCTTCTTCTGCTGCCGCAAGTCTCGCCAGCATTTCCTCGGCCTTTTCCCTGGCCTCTTCTTCCGCCTTGAGTCTCGCCGCTGCTTCCTCAGCCCTTTCCCTGGCTTCTTCTTCCGCCTTGAGTTTTGCCGCCTCGGCCTTCTGCCTGGCCTCTTCTTGAGCCTTGAGTTTTGCCGCCTCGGCCTTCTGCCTGACCTCTTGTTCCTCCTTGAGTTTGGCCGCCTCCGCCTCGGCCTTTGCCCTGGCTTCCTCTTCTGCCTTGAGCCTCGCCGCCTTGATCTTTTCCCTGGCCTCTTCTTCCGCCTTGAGTCTCGCTTTCTCGGTCTTTTTCCGGGCCTCTTCCTCGGCTTTAAATCTCGCTTCCTCGGTTTTTCCCTTGGCTTCTTTTGCTGCCTCGAGTCTCGCCGCCTCGGCCTTTTCCCTGGCTTCTTTTGCTGCCTCGAGTCTTGCCGCCTCGATCTTTTTCCCGGCCTCTTCTTCTTCCTTGAGTTTTGCCGCCGCCGCCTCGGCCTTTGCCCTGGCTTCCTCTTCTGCCTTGAGCCGCGCCGCCTCGGCCTTTTCTTTGGCCTCTTTTTCGGCCTTGAGCCGCGCTTTGTCGGCCTTCTTCCGGGCCTCTTCTTCGGCCCTGAGCCGCGCTTCCTCAGCCTTTTCCCGGGCCTCTTCCTCCGCCCTGAGCCGCGCTTCCTCAGCCTTTTTCCGGGCCTCTTCTTCGGCCCTGAGCTGCGCCTCCTCGGCCTTCTTCCGGGCCTCTTCTTCGGCCCTGAGCCGCGCCTCCTCCTCGGCCTTCTTCCGGGCCTCCTCCTCCGCCCTGAGCCGCGCCTCCTCCTCGGCCTTCTTTCGGGCCTCCTCCTCCGCCTTGAGCCGCGCCTCCTCCTCGGCCTTCTTTCGGGCCTCTTCCTCCGCCTTGAGCCGCGCCTCCTCCTCGGCCTTCTTCCGGGCCTCTTCCTCCGCCTTGAGCCGCGCCTCCTCCTCGGCCTTCTTTCGGGCCTCCTCCTCCGCCTTGAGCCGCGCTTCCTCCTCGGCCTTCTCTCGGGCCTCTTCCTCCGCCCTGAGCCGCGCCTTTTCGGTCTTGGATTTTCCCTCTTCCCATTCCCCCTCGTATTGACTGCCATCCGGCCAGGTAAAGACGCCCTGACCGTGCGGAAAATCATTTAACCATATCCCTTTATAAGTGCTCCCGTCCGGCCATGTGAAAGTACCTTCTCCCTGAAAGTGTCCATTATAGAACTCGCCCTCGTAACGGCTGCCATCCGGCCAGGTGAGCGTTCCTTTGCCCTGATAGTCATTTACCGCCCAGATTACCCGATATCTGTTCTCTTCCGTGGCTCCCTTGATCAGCATAGAAAATTTAAGTCCTTGTACGATGAGGTTACAGGGTCACGATATGAAATGCATGACCAATAAGATATCTATACCGAATTCCTCTCCGATTGATTTGCAGCAATCCCGGATGGGAATGAGTCGATGGGCCCACTGCGTGATTAAACACGCGCCCCACAGGATGGAATTACGGAGTTCGGATGGATCGTGTTGTAAAAACAGGTTTTCAAAAATGTTTTATTGTCTTCGGTTGTTAAGAAGGGAACCTCGTCATCATGCTCGTAACGGGATCCGGCTGCCAGCAGATTGCTGAGGGGCGGTTCAGTTTTCTGCAACATCAGGGCAATGATCTCTTCCAGCGTCAATGGAGAACGGTTTTTCCCCTTGAATTTTTCATCCGCTTCCGCGCATGTCAACTTTTCCGTGTTGGCCCCTTCATCTATGTCCAGCATAAAATATATGCCATCGAAAATCTTGCCCTCGTTTTGTGAAAGGCCTTTCTTTAATGCGTTCGTGATGCGCGACGATTCAAGAGACGTATCACCCGTAATTCCGTTAAAATTGATCATTTCGAGTTGGGAATAGATCGTCAGATAGTGACTGGAAATAACGGGAATCAGGGAATCCCTGTTATCGGGTATATTGAGGGCACATGCCTTTGAGATAACCTCCACCTTCTTTGTTTGTAATTTTTTTATAATAAAAGCCGGGCACCCGAGATTTTTCAATCTCTCCAACCGCTCATCAAAAATATCTTCATAATAAGCCCCCTTGGCTGTCTTCGCCATTTCTTCCAGACGAACCTTGACCTCGGCGAAAACATCGTCGGCGAAAATCATGATGTCCTTTTGCGGCGGCACATCTGCAAAGACCGATACTATTCTATCGACTACGCCTTCCTTCAAATCATCCTTGTTGTCGTTTTCGTCTGTCATCGCTCCCCCTCCATGCATGATTTGTTTATCAATATATCCGCCGATATGATCTGAATGACTGTTGTGATTATATCACGTTTCACTTTTCTATGTATTATATAACAAGTTTGTCAAACACTTGTCAAATAATAACCTTTTCGGTAATAACGTTTTCGGCCTGCAATCGGGTATTGGCGGTCAACACTCTCAGCGGCAGGAGCGGCGTAGCGGCTGCAGATAACAGGGGGAACAGGCGGAACACCCGATTCTTCACCTATTCCGCTCTCTGTGGCTGTGCTGAAAGCCGGCTTGGATCTCCGCCGGATTTGGAACGGCGGATTCCAAAATCAGAAGCCTGGAGGAGGCCGGCGTCACGGTGGTCGAGAATCTCGACGAGATGAGCCGCCAATGCCGCTGATCATCAATTGACCCGTCGCTCCTTTCCGGCCCAATAAAAATCTTTTACGAGACGTTTGGCGATCTTGCCGTTCGGGTTTTTAGGCAGTTCCTTCACAAAGTCCACCGATCGCGGCTTCTTAAAACTGGACAAGCACTGTCCGCAATGCTCGATCAATGCTTCCGCTGTGGCCCGGGCCCCCTGTTTCAGAACTACAACCGCCTTGATCGCTTCTCCCCATTTCTCGTCGGGAACCGCCACAACGCAGGCCTCAAAAACGGCAGGATGGGTGTAAAGAACATTTTCAATCTCTGACGGATAGACATTGAATCCACCCGAAATGATCATCTCTTTTTTTCGATCGACAATATAGATATACCCTTCATCGTCCACTTTGGCCATATCGCTCGAATGGATCCAGCCGTCTTTGATCGTTTCTGAAGTCAACTCGGGATCCTTGTAATAACCTTGCATGATATCGGGACCTCGGGCGATAATCTCCCCGATCTCTCCCGTCTTCACGTCCCGGCCCGCTTCATCGACGACCCTGACCTCCGTATCAAAAACCGGCCGACCGCAGGACGACAACCTGTCCGGGCGGTTTTTCAGCGCGTCGACGTGCTCGCCGGCCGTTAAAACCGAGATGAAGGATGTCGTTTCGCTCATGCCGTAGCCCTGGGAGAGAATGGGTCCGAACAGCGCAATGGCCTGTTCGACGACCGCCGGGGATATGGGGGCCGCACCGTAGAAAACACCTTTCAAACTGCCGAGATCATATTGACGAACGCCGGGATAGGCAAGAATCATATGGATCATCGCCGGCACCAGCATCGTATAATTCGCCCTTTCCCGCTGAATGGTCTCCAGGAGCAATTGAATGTCGAAGCGCCCGATGATGACATTGCAGGCGCCGGTGAACATCACGGGCATCAGCAGCATGCCGCTCGCGTGCGTGATGGGTCCGACATGGACAAAGATGTCACCCGGTCGCAGGCGGACCTCGGGAAACATCAGCGCCTTGCGGATCATGGCCAGCCGATTTCCGTAAGTCTGCATGATTCCCTTCAATTTTCCCGTTGTCCCCGAGCTGTACGTCAGCACGGCCAGATCGTCCGTTTCGACTTCGACCTCCGACAGTTCGTCCCGGCTGCCCGCCAGCAGGGCCTCGTAACGGATCTTCCCTTCCGGGGTCGCATCCAGACAGATGAATTGTTTCACCGTATCGAGCGCCCCGCCATGCGAAAGGACCGCTTCCCCGTGTTTTTGGTCGGTGATGAATGCGCCGGCTTCGGCATCGTTGAGAATTTCGATGGCTTCGGCCGCGGAAAGCCTGGCATTGATCGGTATGCGCACCATGCCGGCCTTGTAGCAGGCCACCTCCGTTTCCACGATCTCCGGGCGGTTCCAGGATTGAATGGCGACGCGGTCGCCCTTTTTCAACCCGAGGGCAACAAGACCCTGCGCCAGGCGATTCGTTCGACGATCCAGCTCCTCATAGGTGTATTTTCTGTCTTCAAATATCAGGGCTGTGCTTGTCCGGAAATGGCTGGCGCTTCGGGAGATGTATCTTCCTAAATTCATAAGTCCTCCTTCGATTTTCCCAGATTCCTGATCATCATCCAGTCGTAAAGGGCGGGGGACAGGGTAAACAGCAGATGGGTTATTTTCCCCACGGCCGTGAGGACCAGCAATCTTTTTCGCTCCAGAACCCCGATGTAAACGGCCTCGGCCACGGTGTCGGGTGATGATTCCTTCCCGTATTGGGTTCTGGGATCCTGGGCTCTTCCCCCATCTCCGGCGAGGGCCCTGCTCTGAAGGTTTGTTTTCGTGAACCCCGGGCAGACGATCAGGACGTGTACGCCCGTATTTTTCAGTTCCGCCCGCAGGGTATTGAAGAAACCATGAAGGGCGTGCTTGCTGGCACAGTAACCCGTCCTGCCCAGCAAGGGGGCAAATCCTGCGATGCTGGAGATGACTACAATCGAACCTTTTCTTTCCATCAGACTGGGCAGGGCCGCCTTGGTGCAGTTCACGTATCCGAAAAAATTCACATCCATGACTTTTCGCAGAACCGATACGGTGCAGTCGGTAAAAGGCGCCCGCAGGGTGGTGCCCGCGCAATTGACGAGGACGTCGATGCCGCCATGGCGCCTGATGGTATCCTCCATGGCCCGTGCACAGGATTCTTCCCGGGCGACGTCGCAGAAGATGGGAAACGCCTCCTGTCCCTTATCCCGCAGCGCCTCCGCTTGCTCATTCAACGCCGCCTCATCCATGTCCAGCATGACGATTTTCGCCTTTTCCGTGCCGAACCTGCGGCAGATGGCCGCCCCGATGCCACTTGCTGCGCCTGTAACTACAATGACTCTGTTTTTCATGCTTTGATTCTCTTTCCGCACGGTGAAGACATGAGAACCATCCGCGCCGTATCGATTCTAATGTCAGCGATCCCATACGGGGATGCAACGCATACGGATGGGACCGTTTAATCCATTCAATCAGGGACAGGGCATTGAAATATTATTGCGATTCCAATGATATCTCCTCATTCCATGGAGAGCGTTATTTTTTCGACCCGTGAAAAATCCTTTTCATAAAAAAAGGATCCCGCGAAGAAGAGTATTGCCGCAAACAGGGCAAAGAAGGGAACGATGGTCATGGCGGTCCGAATGCCGTATCCATCGGAAACCATTCCCACAAAAAGAGGGCCAAGTGAACTTCCCAGGAGATTCTGGACAATGACGCAGAAACTGTAGGATGTGGCCCGCAATCCGGGGTGAACGACATCCTGCGTCACGGCGATCGCCGCCGGGGAGAAGGCGCTGGCGGTGACGCCGCCCAGGAGAATAACGTAGTATTGCAGCGGCCCTTCCAGGGCATAAAAGGCGATGAAAAAGAGGAATGCCGTGACCAGGGACGACAGGGCGGGAAACAGCAGCCTGGCATTCATGCGTCTCTTCCGCCACTGATCCACCAGGAACCCCCCCAGGGGAAAACCGAATATCGCCAGCAGCATGACCAGGCTTCCTTTGAATGCGGCCTTGTCCATGGGAAGGTTATCGATGCGGTTGAAATAGGTGGGCAACCAGCTCAAGTAGGAGGCCGTGAGAAACATGTTGCCGGCAAAACCGATGTAGGTGAAAAGCAGCGAGGGTTTTTGGATGAATTCCCGGACGATGTCCCTCTGCTTCATTTTAAGTTTGGCTTCCCGTTCCTCATCCACCTTTTTTTCGAGACGAACGGTCTTATAGTCGCGGACGAAAAAGAAGAGGATCGCGATCAGAAAACCCGGCAGCGCCACCAGCCCGAATGCATGCCGCCACCCATAACGGGCGGCGACCAAACCGCCCACGACGACGCCCAGGGCGCTTCCCAGGGGCAGGGCCGCCGTCCATAAGCCGACGATCATGGATCGCATTTTTTCCGGAAAAAGGGCGGAAATCAGGGCCGTGCCCCCCGGGGCATAGCCCGCCTCACCCACGCCGATGACCGTCCTGGCAAAAAACAGTTGCGCGTAATTCCCGGTAAAGGCACAGGCGACCGTGGCCATGCTCCATAACACCGCCATGAAACCGATGCATTTTTTCCTGCTCCACCGGTCAATGATGACCGAAACGGGAAAGGATAGAATCACGATGGACCAGTAAACCGTGGAAACCAGCAGACCGCACTGGGTATCCGATAATCCCCAATCATGAATGAGATAGGGAAACAGGGACACCACGACCATCCGGTCGACATAGTCAAACATGTAGAGCAAAAACAGCAGGCCGAAAACATACCAGGAATAGCCTTTCGACATCATGTATCCGTCCGGGATATTTTTCTGTTCCATTGCGCTTCCTCCGATTTAAAATACCTGCCCCAGTTTCAACGGACCTTTCTGAACAAAGACTTGTCGAATATCCCGGCGTTTGAGCAGTTCTTGAATGAGTGCGATAACCGGCGTCTTTATCGCGTCTGTATCGATGGGCTTCCTGTTCCGATAAAATTTTTCCAGTGTCGGTTTGCTGAAGAACAGAGTCAGCAGGAGCTCCTCGTCCGAACAGGTCTGCCCCAGCGCCTTTCGGGCCTTCTTGACCAGGGGTTCCGAAAAGACCTCGGAGGCATCGATTGGTTTCACATCGGCCCCTTCCAGAATGCGATCCAAAACATTGGGGTCGATCGGGGCGGCCATTTCTCCATAGTAGCCGCGCGCATAGAGGCCGAGATCCGAGGGCGTCGTGCGGTAGCGCTCCTTTTGAATGACGTTGAAGACGGCCTGTACGCCCACGATTTGTGAAAAAGGAGTTACCATAACGGGATACCCGATCTCCTGCCGGACCCTGCCGGCCTCTTCCAGAACTTCCGGCAGCCGGTGCTCAAGCCCCAGGTTCTTCAACTGGCTGGCCAGATGCGACATCATGCCGCCGGGAATTTGATGTGCCGCGTACCTTTTGTAGCGATTTCGATCAAAAGGCACCCTCCGGCCGATGGGTTTCTTTTCACTGTAAGCCACCCAGAGGAAATGATCATCGATCTTCCTGAGCAGCAGATCATCCAATTCCACCTTGATACCCATCTGTCTGGCCTGGGCAAGAACCTCCACCGTCGCCGGGATGGAATTACCCTGGGACAGCGCCAGACTTGCCGTGGAGAGGTTGTCGACCCCCTGGCGCATCGCCTCCAGATAGCATTCCGAACCCAACCCGGTTCCGCAGTGGCTGACCAGCCCGAACTTTACGTTCCCGCCAATGGCCTGCCGGATCGCGGGAATCAGGGTGCGGATCCGCTCCGGCGTCAGCAGACCGCTGGCATCGGCCAGGTTGACGCTGTCGGTTCCCAGAGCGGCACATTCTCCGGCCTTCTGCGCGTAATAAGCGTCCGTATGCACCGGACTTTCTGCAAAGACCAGGGCCGGATGGATCTGGAGACCGAGTTTCTTTGAAACCCGGATATGCCATTTGATGTTGTTCAGGTCATTCAGACCATCAAAGACGACGATCCCCTGAATACCGCAATTCTGCAAACACTGAATCAGGAGTTCAATGGCATCATCGGAAAACCGGCGCCATCCGAAGGCGCTGCGGCCCCGGATCAGGATCTGGAGGTCCGTTCTGGGCATGAATTTTCTGAGCAGGCGAAGGCGCTCCCAGGGGTCCTCATGGAGATACAGGACACAGGCTTCAAAGGCGGAGCCGCTCATCACGTTGACGCTGCTGAATCCCGCCCGATCCAGGGAAGAGCAGATGGGCAGCATGGATTCCGTCTTCATCCGGTTTGCCCAGAGAGACTGTTGGCCGTCGCGCAATGTTTCCTCGTTGATCTGCAGTTCTTTCATCGGACACCTCGGAAATAGGCTGTGATTCTGTCGATATTCGCCTGAAAAACGAAATAACGTCTATTTTTCAGCCGTTACCGGATCCGGGTCCAGGATCATCAGGACCTGCCCCATTTTCACGACGTTTTCGTTCTGGACCAGAATCTCCCGGATCACCCCTTTTCGGGGCGCTTTGATCGAGTTCATCAATTTCATCACTTCAACAATGGCTACCTGATCTCCGGCTTCCACCGGGCCGCCTGCTTCTACAAAGGGGGGAGCGCCGGGCGCGGGAGCGCGATAAAAAACGCCCTCCAGGGGTGTGATGATCTCGATGGACGAGGCGTCTGCGGATACCTTCCGCTGCGCCACAGCCGCGTCAGGCCTTTCTTCCTTTTTCTCCGGGGCAATATCGACGTTCCGAACAGACGCGGCCTGAACGGCTGCCGCCTGATTTGCCGCATGGCCCCCCCCGTCCGCTTCACCGGGTTTTCCAGAGGGATTTTCCGGGGGAACGGCACCGGGGCGTCCCTTCACCAGGTCCAGTTTGAAACCTCCGATTTCCAGGTGCAATTCCCGGCAAGTGGATTCATCGATGATTTTCATGATATCAATAACATCCTTGTAGGTCAGTTCATAAGTCAGTCCCTTGTTCATGGCATCCATAGTCTCTCCTTGTCGTATCTGAAATAAGACTTCTTTTTAGGGATGATCAGTCATCGACCCGAACCATAACGGCATCACTCTGTCCAAAGCCGCCGCAGATCGCGGCGGCGCCCAAACCGCCTCCCAGCCGGCGAAGCTCATAGATCAGCGTCATGACCAGTCTGGCCCCGCTTGCTCCGGTTGGATGTCCGATGGCAACGGCGCCGCCGTTCACATTGGTGATGGAGTGCAGGTGTGCGAGTAACTTTGCATCTCCGTCGCTTAAAACCTTTGTGCTGACCAGGGGAACGGCGGCAAAGGCCTCGTTGATCTCGATCCGTTTTAAATCCTTCAGCGCGAGCCCCGCCTTGTCCAGGGCCTTTCCGATGGCAAGGGCAGGCATATAGGGAGAGGAAAGGGGATCACCGGCCAGGTTCACATGGGAAAGAATCGTCGCCAGTCGTTTGCATCCCAGTTCCTTTTGCCTATCCCGGGACATCAAAACGAGCGCGGAAGCCCCGTCATTCAGGCCCGGTGCATTTCCGGCCGTGACTGTTTTCCCCCCATAGACCGGTTTCAGTTTCCTGAGTTTTTCCAGGGATGCATCCGCACGGGGTGACTCATCCTGCATGACCTCCGTTGAATTCCCGTCTTTATCCGTCCGCCGCCACGGACAGATTTCATCCTGGAATTTGCCCGCCGCAAGGGCCGCGAAATATCTGCGATGGCTGTCCAGGGCCCACTGATCCTGCTGTTCCCGGTCAATGCCGTACTGCAAAGAGACGTCTCCGGTACCGACGGCAATGGGAACATCAACAATGGGATTACGCATCATCAAGGGCTCCTCCAGCATAATCCCGCCCAGACGCGTCCCCCATCTTACGCCCCGTGCCACCAGCGGCACCTGACTCATGGCCTCCATGCCGCCGGCGATCGCCGTTCCCACCTCTCCCGAGGCAATATCCCGCATCGCCAATCCCACGGCGGTCATGGAAGAACAGCAGGCCCGATCCAACGTCAGCGAAGGAATGTTCGCCGGCAAACCGGAGGTAAAGAGTATTTGCCTCGCCGCGACCGCTGCGGTGCCTGCCAATACGGCCACCCCCATGAGAAGTTCCTCCACCGTTTCCGGTGCGAGACGGCTCTTCTCCATGACGGCCTTCACCGCCCGGGTTCCGAGATCGACCGCCGAATAATCCCTCAGGTATCCGCCAAATTTTCCGAAAGGGATCCTGGCGGCACTGACCACAACGACTTCTCGCATGGATTTTTCCTCTTTTCAGATTTTCAGACACCGCCAATACGGACCATATCCCTGCCATCCTCTTTCATGGCCCTGGTGATGATGGCGAACATCTCCTTCAGATGTTTCCTCCGAACCTGAAGGTTTTCCCTGGTCACGGGATTGTCTGCCAGCACTTTCCCGATGATTCCCTGGCAGGTGAAATAGGTGATGATCATCCCATAACAGCTCACCACCAATTGCTCCGCCGCAAGATCACCGGCAAGCGTTTGCGGATAGGCTTCGCGTACCGCATTGATGACCATTTGAAAAAGCGGCGCCATATGGCCAATGACGCAGTCCCTCTGGTTTCCTCCATTGATTTCGCGCTGTATGATCCGCACGAAGTTCCGGTTTTGCTCCAAAAACTGGATGTATCGATCAACTGCCTTCGTGATCCGGTTTTCCAAAAAACCTTCACCCTGGAGCGATTTCTGCAGGGTGTCGGTCAATTCTTCAAAATAATGATCGATCACGCAGACGAACAGGCCTTCCTTGCTCTTGAAGTAATAATGGATGAGCGCCTTGTTCGTTTTGGAGAGCTCGGCAATTTTCTGAACCGTGGACGCGTC
>JAFGRP010000247.1 GCA_016935075.1 Deltaproteobacteria bacterium
ATCCGGCCGGTGAAACGGACCGTATCGCCGAGTGAAAGTTCCGCGATCATCCGGTCGATCACCCCGTTCTCCTTTGGTCTCCCGATGACGACGACACGGACCGTCCTTTCCCGGCGAATCACAGCAACCGCCTCCAAAAGATACCGGAGTCCCTTGAGCGGCGTGTCGGCGCTGCTTGTCACCAGGATCAGGTCGTCTGCCCGCTTCACGCCGTCCAGGGGATAGAAGCAGTCCGTGTTGATGCCGTTCGGAACCACGCGGAACCGTTCCGCGGGGAGCCTAAACTCCCGGCCGATGTCCCGCTTCGAACATTCGGAGACGGTGATGATCTTTGGGATCCGCCGGGAAACCCGCTTCTGCATTGCCAGAAAGGAATACCAGCGTCTCACCTTCAACCGGCGCAGCCAGCTTCCCGCAGCCGCGATCTCCGTATCCCGGTCGACGGTGATCGGGTGGTGGATGGTAGCCACCGTCGGATAACCGCCCGCGGCGATGCCGAGCAGGCCATAGGAGAGGCTCTGGTTATCATGGACGATATCGTATCCGTTCCGGCCCCGGCGCAGATGGCGGTGGGCGCGGAACCCGAATGTGAAGGGCTCCGGGAATCCCCCTGAGCACATGCTGAGAAATTCATACTGGTTGAGCGGCGATGAGAGATCCCGGATGTTGGTGACCCTGAAGAGATGATCCGGGTTGTAGAGGTCGAGGCCGGGGATTTTGTGGAGGGCGACGCCTTCATCCAGATCCGGATATGGAGGTCCCGACAGCACATCGACCTCGTGTCCGAGTTCCCGGAGCGCCCGGCTAAGGTATTTGACGTACACCCCCTGCCCCCCGCAGGTGGGATTCCCACGGTAGGTGAGAAGGCAGACCCGCAGGGGGAATTTCCCGGGGTTTCGCCGACTATTTTGGGCATCCGCCTTTTTCAATACGATTTCCCCACCTTCGCAAGAATGAACGAGCTGTTTGCCGGCAACGTCTGTCCGCCGCAGGATGTCAGTGCGGAATCCGGGCATTCGCCGGCGCAATGAACCGGCCGTTTTTGAAAACCGCGTGTGCATGAAAATGGTGGCAATGACTCGGGCGGTATCGCACCGAAATTTAACGCAACGTAAATACATCCAGTTCTTTAAATTAGCAAATGAAAACTGTATTTACGGGAAACGGTCCGTGCGATACTGTTTGACAGGCATCCCGCGATGGAATAGAAGGTTCACGGGAAACCCTGATACGGAAGCAGGGTTTCCCCGTATCAAAACACCATATGTAAAGGGTTCCTGCATGCCATGAAACTGCCGAAACTCGTCGTTTTTGATATGGACGGTGTCCTGATTGATGTCTCCGGTTCGTACCGGGAGACGGTCCGCAAGGCGGCAAGGCTTTTTTTCAAAGGGGCAAAGGGCTTTGAGAAGTTGCCCGATCCGCTGTTCTCGCTGGCCGACCTGGCGGAACTCAAACAGACCGGCGGCCTGAACAACGACTGGGACCTGACCGCCCTGACCCTCCATCTCCTGTTTGCAAAGGTCAAAACGCCTGCCGGCGCCTCATCACCGGAGGGTCCCCCCGGATGGGAAGAGACGATCCGGGGTTGTGACCTGTCTGAACTGGCCGATTTCCTGAGAACAAATTCCCGCCCGCTGATGGATCTGCTCCGTTGCTGCGGCCGACGTAACGACCCCTTCGTGGCTGCCTGCTTTCAGGGAGACGTGCTCACCGGCAACGTGATCAAGAGGATCTTCCAGGAGATCTATCTCGGACCAGCACTCTTCACTGCGCTTTACGGGGACACCTTGCTGCAAGATGTTGCCGTTCCCCGCTTCTACCGGGGAGAGGGTCTGATCCACAGGGAAAGCCCGCTGATAAACCAGGCCCTGCTTGCCGATCTCTCCCGGAATCACATCCTGGCGATCGCAACCGGCCGTCCGCGGGCGGAGGTGGATTTTCCGCTGGACCGTTTTGACCTGCGGAAATATTTTCAACTCGTGATCACGCTGGACGATTGCACGCGGGAAGAAGAGAGGCTTTTCGTCGAGCGCGGCGAACGGATTTCTCTGAAAAAGCCCGATCCCTATATGCTCGATCAAATCCCCCGCCTGATCGGCAAAGTGTACGGCGAAAGTTATTATCTGGGCGACATGCCCGACGACATGCAGGCAGCCCGGTCATCCAGAACCGGCTATCGGGGCGTGGGGGTGATCTTTTCTTCGGCCGAACCGGAAAACCTTCGCCGGGATCTGATGCAGGCCGGCGCCGACATCATCCTCGCCGATCCCGCCGCCCTGCCCGGAATCCTCGGCTGATCCCTTTCTGACTATTTTCACTTCACCTTACTGTTACTGTCCCGAATAATCAGGCGAAGCTTTGATTCTTTTTTATTGTAGTCGGTAAGAGAGGTCGAAGCGTTTTTGTAGCACCTTCATATCCGTAATGCGCAGGCGTGGCGGTGGAAGAAATGACATGCTTCAGGCCTTGACTGCATCTTCAAACAAATGAAATCAGGACAGTTAAAATTTATTGATCACCGATGGAAATGAGCAAATGGCCACTTCCAGACACCATAGATATGAATGCACTGAGCACCATAAACGAATGCATTCTAACTCCAAATGTAGTACATTCTTCGTGAGCAGGGCACCTGTCCTGAAGAAGGAGGAATACTCTTGAAAAATGTTTGGGAGGGAAAAGTGAAAAACAGAGTGTTGTTACTGCTGGTTCTAATCAGCGCGTGCACTTTAAGCTGTTCTTCTTCATCCCCTAGTTTCACGCAAGCGGACCTTCAAGCTGTCCTAAACACGGAATTGCAGACCTATTCACGAGATAAAATAAATTACGGCGGCGGGATCGCCATACAGATCCTCACCCCCGGGGCTGATTATTTTATATCGTCCGGCATGGGAAGCGGTATGGGCAATTCCCATCGATTCCGTACCGCCAGCGTCACGAAGACTTTTACGGCTGCGTCCATCATGCTTCTCCATGAGCGGGGACAACTCAACATAGACCACAAACTCTCGGACAACATCCCCGGAACGGCAATTTCTTATTTTCCGTACAACATCCCCCATCGAAATGAAATCACGATCAGGATGATTCTCATGCACCGGGCAGGGATCTTTGACCTCACCAATACCGAGATCCAGGATAACGCCGCATCTCACGGCAAGCCCTATGTAGGCAAATATTATATCGATGAATCCATGACCTCCCCCAATGAAGAGCATCAGTTTACATTCGACGAGCTTTTCAGGGTAATCGAAAGTGATGAACAAGTCGGCTTTGAACCGCCCGATTCAAAATATTCCTATTCGGACACGGGCTATACCGTCTTGGGATATATCATTGATAGGGTTTCCGGAAAATCATACGAAGCGTTTGTGCGCGACGAGTTTTTGATACCAAACGGTCTTTCGAACAGCAGCCTTCCCTGGCAGGGCACGGATCGGACCCTGCCGGCTCCTTTTGTGAATGGCTATGCCTGGGATGGCAGTACCCTCACAGATGTAACTGTGGATAATATGTCCGCCTATGTAGGCAATGGCAATATGATCACAACACCGCTCGATCTGGCAACCTGGGCTAAAAGATTGCTGACCGGCCAGACGGCATTGAACATGAGAACCGTTGAGCTGATGAAAACCGGCTTGCCATCGGAGGGAACCAGCACCTATGGTCTCGGTATTCAATATTCTCCGAGATTTGGTTATGGACATGGAGGGGACCATGAAGGCTATACCACCTTCATGTTTTATAAACCGGAACAGGAAATCGCCTTTGTGGCCTTTATGAATATATGGGATCAAAGCAATTGGCCTACTTCATACTCAGCCCAGAAGCAATTCCTTGCGAATACCGTATTGAAAGTTTTTGCCAGGATGGGATTGTAATTTTTGGGATTATGGAGAAAAGCGCGGCATGCAGATTACCACTTGAAAAGGTGGATGCTGGTCTAAATTACCATACGCTTCATTACGGGAAGGAGCCCTCCCGCGCCACCAAAGAAAACACGATGCTTGTCAGATACGTGATTTCGATCCGAGTTCAGTGACTTGGACCGACCAGCCTGTGTGCAGATAAGTATTTGTTATTGAGGGCGCTTACAAGCAGCGAAAAAGCGATGCATGCCAACCTCGGCTGCACCTACTACTGCTCATCCGGATTCATCTATCGATACTAAGAATTACGTGTTGAGTGCCACGACATCGTCAACGGAAAAATGTGCCTAACAATTAATATACCAAATGGGTAATTTCCGATAATTGCTCGCATCATACTCCTATTGAAAAAAGATGGAAATAGAAAAGGTTTTATAAAATCAGCTTACTTCATTTTCCCCAAGGGTTATTTCTCGGTAATCAGAATCAAAAACCATGTGGGTAATTAATGGGAAAATTGTCCGATGCAAAGCAAACTGCAGCCAAATGAATACCGTTTGAAATAGGATATCACTTTTAAAAATATAGAAACGCACGTGTACAGGAAGCAACGGCTACAGGCACTATCCATGAAAAGCAAGCCTAAAATCTGCACGTTTCAACCCGTTATTATTGTCCCGAACCAGTCCCCAATGTCTCGTTTTGTATTTTCATGTAAACGGACTGGGGAAATAGCCTTCATAAACGACTGTAGAGAAAACGGTTCAGCCGGATAAGCGCAAAAAACGATTTCCCCGGATCCGACCGTCGCAAAGCTCGTAAAAGAACGTCTTGACAGAGGGGTCAGTTTCCTTATCGCAACACCAATCAAGCGATATGAGTGGAGCATGGCGTAAAGACCATTGAGCCGAGGTGGCAGGAGGCAGAATTAATAGTTATCCCTGCAGGGCTCTGTGGCGACTCCCCAGAGAAATCTAAGACGGTATCTCCATGAGAACAACGCCCGGAACAGGAAATACAAGGATTCTCTCTCAGTCGCTGTATGCCGGACACCGCTGATCAAACAGCAATGGATTTCGCCTGCCATTCGTACCCCTCGCCTGTTCGTTTGAATATGCCGAATGGTGTCCTGTGGCAGAGGTGCTGCAAGAAGCTGCCGAGCCAGTAAGAACCCAATGGGGAAAAAGCACTTTGAGGTATATTGCAAAATTTCTTTACCTTGTCCTCTGAAAACCCTTTCATCTCGAAGAAACGGTCCCGTCGCCCATGAAGGACTCCGCCGCCAAATCTGCTGCTGACGACCGGAGGTTCTCAGAATTGACATCGGACAGGCTTTCAGGGAGGCAGGAGTATCGGATCCGCGAAAAGGGGGATTCAGGGTTTTCACGATTTCTCACATGTGTTATATTTATTCCCAATTTAAAAACAGCCGCATTTACGGTACATGATTTTTCGGGGGGGACGTACCCGACGCCTTTCAGGCGTCGATCTCAAGCGGTCCGCGGCACTTGGTCGATCAATAAAAGAGGAACGACGGGCATGAAAGATATCTGGCACAGGAAAATGTCGAGGCGAACCCTTCTTCGCATGGCCGGGGCGACTGCCGCCGGCACGCTTCTGCCCTGGAATCTGCAGGGTTGCTCTGATGACCTGGACACTTTGGATCCCCGGGACGGAGACGTCATCATCAGGAACGGCCGTGTCATGGACCCCCTGTCGGGCGCTGAAGGGTTGTCGGATGTCTGGATCCGGAACGGAAAGATATACGCCCTCCCCGGATTGACCGGCGATTCCCTGACAGAGGCGGAAGAACAGTGGGCCGGTTTTCTCCCGGAAATAGACGCCGCCGGCCTCGTGGTGGCCCCCGGCTTTGTCGACATTCACGCCCATGAAGGCTTCCTGGACAAGACCATGGAAGCCTTCGCCCTTGACGGCGTGACCACCATGATTGGGAGAACTGCGGCGACTCGTATCATCCCCTGGAGGCCGCCTTCGCCCGCATGGAATCGGAGGGCCTTCTCATCAACTATCTTTCCTACACGGGTGCGAACACTCTGAGGGCCTTGGCCGGAGTGCCCGAGGACCGGCCGGCGGACGGGCACCAGATCGCGGCCATGGCCGCCATGGCCGAGGAGGAGATGAGAGCGGGAGCCCTCGGGGTATCCTACGGCCTTGAGTACCAGCCCGCGGCATCCTGGGAGGAGGTTCTCGCCCTCGGCTTCGCGGCGGGCCGGCACGGCGGGATGACGGCGGCCCACGCCCGGAGCGGGGGTCTCGGGCAAAGCGCTCTCGATGCCGTCGAAGAAATGCTTCGCCTGGCCCGGGATACGGGTATCCCCCATCAATACAGCCATATCGGTAGTATGCTGGCCTACGGGGACGGCATGGACGAGGCCCTGAACCGCCTAGCCCGCGCCCAGGCGGAAGGACTGCGCGTAACCTCGGACATATACGGTTATGACGCGGGCATGGCCGGGATCAACGCCTCCCAGCTGGACCCGGGTGTCTTCGACCGTTTCGGCTGCGAGCCCTCCGACCTGGAAGTCCTCACGGACGTGATCCTGGACGGGTCACTGGTCATGGCGGCCGGTTCACGCTTTGTCAGCCGGGAACAGTATGCCCGGATCCGGCAGGCCTTTTTCGAAAACCGGCTGGACGGCTGTCCCATCATCATCGCCCACACCCAGAAATGGGCCAAGATCCGCCTGGCCATGAAAAGCCCTCATGTCTGTATCTGTTCCGACGGCGCCGTTTACGGCAGCGATGACGGTCAGACCTTTTTCAGCCATCCCCGGGTGGCGGGGGCGTTCGCCGTGTGGCTGGGTCGGTTTGTCCGAGAAGAAGGGGTTACCGATCTCATGACCGGCCTGTTCAAGGCGTCGACCATGGCCGCCCTGATCCTCGGTCTTTCCGGCAAGGGGCGTGTCGCCCTGGGGGCCGACGCCGACCTCACGATTTTCGACCCCGGTACCGTCATCGACCGGGCCGGCTACGGCGAGGGGTTCATGACCCCCCCGGAGGGCATCGCCTACGTCCTTGTCAACGGAAAAACGACGGTGTCCCGGGGCCGCCTGGTTCCCGGTGTCCTGGCCGGCCGGCCCGTCCGGCGCACCTGGGAGGTGCCCGGCTACCGCCTCGGCGGTTGAAACCGTTCAATGGACCGGCGGACACCCGCGGCAGGCCGAAATGCTCTCCGACGGCGTAAAATCCGTGATGACAAAACGCCGTCTTGGCAGACCAGCAGCGGCGGTCGCGCCCGGAATATTCAGTTTACTTCGGGCTATGCCCCGCGGCTTGCCGCGGGGAACCTTCTGCCGGGTCTTCAAAGGGGCGCCAAGCACCCCTTTGGTCAAGGGCGGGGTTCAATGCCCCGTCTGCGAAGTCGAGCGCAGCGTGCGGCGCGAGTTTACTACCAATGGAAATGATGAAAACGAAAGGCAAGGCCATTTCTAACCTTGTTTTAATACAAAATGGATTTTGTTCTTGTCTTGAACCCA
>JAFGRP010000248.1 GCA_016935075.1 Deltaproteobacteria bacterium
CGGTTGAATCAAACTGCGCCAGTTTCTCTGCATAATTCTTTTCCCTGCCCTTCGGATACCTGGTGATTGTCTTATTTAGAATAAAGTTCAACGACCAGTTGTTCCTTAACCGGCATTGTCAATTCTTCACGGGCAGGTAGCATTTTTACAACACCCCTGAAGTTGGTCTTATCGACCTCCAGCCATTGAGGAACCCCACGCCTGGCAACGGTTTCCATGGCTTCGATAATCCGCTCCACCTTACGGCTGCCCTCCCTGATTCGGATTTCATCCCCGGGTTTGATCAGACAAGAAGGGATATTGACCGGTTTCCCGCTCACCAGAAAATGGTTATGCCGGACCAGTTGTCTTGCCTCCGTACGCGAATTCGCAAAACCCATCCGGAAGATCATGTTGTCCAGCCTTCTCTCTAAAAGCAGGAGAAGATTGGTTCCGGTAATCCCCTTCTGTCGTTCCGCCTTGGCGAAATATCCCCGAAACTGCTTTTCCAGAAGACCGTACATCCTTTTGAGTTTCTGCTTTTCCCGCAACTGGACGCCGTAATCGGAAAATTTTTTCCGCATCTGACCGTGATCACCGGGTGCAAACCCCCGCCTTTCAAAGGCACATTTTTCACTGTAACACCTGTCCCCTTTGAGAAACAGCTTCAGGCCTTCTCTTCGGCACAACCTGCATGTGGATTCTCGATATCTTGCCAAAAAAACCTCCCCCTATCCATCATCCGTTATCTGTTATCCATCATCCGTTATCCGTTACCGACGTTTTCCCATCATCGTTTTAAACCCTTCTGCGCTTGGGCGGACGGCATCCGTTGTGGGGAATGGGCGTCACATCGCGAATAAGGCTGATCTTCAGCCCCGCAGTCTGGAGAGACCTCAGCGCCGATTCCCGACCGGATCCCGGACCCTTGACATAAACCTGCACCGCCCGGAGCCCATGTTCCCGCGCCTTCTTGACGGCATCCTCGGCCGCCATCTGCGCGGCAAAGGGGGTGCTCTTTCGGGACCCCTTGAAGCCCTGCATCCCGGCGGACGCCCAAGCGATGACATTCCCGCTCAGATCGGTAATGGTCACGATCGTATTGTTAAAGGTAGACTGAATGTGAGCTATCCCCTCGGAGATATTTTTCTTTTCCTTCTTCTTCCCTGTCTTTCTGACTGTCTTTGCCATGGATCCTCCGGATTCCTCCACTCCCTATTTTTTCTTGCCGGCAATCGACCTTCTTGGTCCCTTTCGGGTTCGGGCGTTGGTACTCGTTCTCTGGCCCCGGACCGGCAATCCCTTCCGATGTCGCAATCCGCGGTAGCTCCCGACATCCATCAGCCTTTTGATGGACATGGAGGTTTCCCTTCGCAAGTCCCCTTCGACCTTGAGTTCCTTGTCGATGATATTTCGGATGGAGGTGACCTCCGAATCCGCAAGCTGATCGGTTTTCGTGTCGGGGCTGACCCCGGCGTCCCGAAGGATATCCATCGATTTTGTCCGTCCTATCCCGTAGATATAGGTCAACGCGATCTCCATCCTCTTGTTCTTGGGTAAATCCACACCCGCAATTCTTGCCACTGGTCAACCTCCTGTTGATCGAACCCTATCCCTGGCGCTGTTTGTGCTTCGGATTTTCGCAAATCACACGCAACACGCCTCGCCTTTTGACAATCTTGCACTTCTCGCAAATTTTCTTGACCGAAGAACGTACTTTCAAGATCATTCCCCCTCAATTCACCTGCCACATGACGGCCTCTCCGCCACCTTGCTATTTTGTCCGGTACACAATCCTTCCCCGGGTCAGATCATAGGGGGACAGCTCCACCGTCACCTTGTCGCCGGGCAGTATCTTAATAAAATGCATCCTCATCTTGCCGGATATATGGGCAAGAACACGATGGCCGTTTTCCAGTTCCACCCGAAACATGGCATTGGGCAGGGGTTCAATCACCCGACCTTCAACCTCGATTGCTTCTTCTTTCGCCATAATCTCCGTTCCGGAATCCCGACGTTCCCGATCTTCGCGTTCCCAGGCAAAGCCGCCGCTACTGTATCCGGCTCAGGATCTCCGGTCCGTTCTCTGTAATCGCCACGGAATGCTCAAAATGTGCGGACAGCCCTCCATCCTCGGTGACCACGGTCCACCCATCCGAAAGAACCTTCACCCGGTAACTTCCCTCATTCACCATCGGTTCGATCGCGAGGACCATACCCTCCCGGAGTTGAATTCCTCTGCCCCGTATGCCGTAATTCGGGATCTGCGGGTCCTCGTGCATGCTCCTGCCGATGCCATGTCCGACAAAATCCCGGACGACCGAAAAACCGTCCGTCTCGACGCGTCGCTGAACCGCCGCGGAGACGTCCCCCAGGCGGTTGCCCGCCAGCGCCTGTTCAATTCCGTCGTAGAGCCCTTCCTCGGTGACTCTCATCAACCGCTCGGCCGTGGCCGAAACGTTTCCTACGGGAACAGTTATCGCCGCATCTCCATAATATCCCTTGTAAATGACTCCAAAATCCAGACTCAGGATATCCCCGGACACCAGCGGCCGATCCGACGGCATACCGTGAACCACCTCGCCGTTCACCGATGTGCAGAGAGCAAAGGGATAACCGCGGTACCCCTTGAACGCCGGGACAACCCGGCTCTTCCGCGAAAGCGTTTCCGATAACCGGTTCAGCTCCAGCGTGGTCACACCCGGTTTGGCCCTTTCCCTCAGCTCCGCCAGAATCTCCGCAACAATCCCATTGCTTGTTCTGAGCCTTTCGATCTCCTCCGGCAGCTTCAGGATCACCATGACGTTGGCCCCACTTTCCCGGCGGCCATATCCGCTTCAGCGTCTCCGGGCAATGCGCCCTTTCTTCATGAACCCTTCATACTGCCGGGTCAGAAGATGGGTTTCGATCTGCCCCGCCGTATCCAGCGCCACGCCGACGACAATCAGAAGGGCCGTCCCTCCGAAATAGAAAGGCACATTGAAATAACTGATCATAATGCTCGGAAGCACGCAGACGGCTGAGACATAAATGGCGCCGCCGAAGGTCAGCTTCGTCAAGACATCATCGATATACTCGGCCGTCTTCTTTCCCGGCCGGATCCCGGGGACATATCCCCCGTACTTTTTCATGTTGTCGGCCACATCGACCGGATTGAAGGTCACCGCCGTATAGAAGAAGCAGAAGAAGACGATGAAGGCCACATAGAGCATCTCATAACCGATCCGCCCCGGGATCATCGCGTCCGCCATGGACTTCATCCAGGGGTGCGGAATAAAATTGGCGATCGTCGCCGGAAACATGATGATCGAAGAGGCAAAGATCGGCGGGATGACGCCGGCCGTATTGACCTTCAGCGGAAGATGGGTCGACTGACCGCCGTACATCTTCCTCCCGATCACGCGTTTCGCGTACTGTACGGGGATCCGTCTCTGACCGCTCTCGACAAAAACGATTACGCCGACGACCAGCACCATCATCAGGGTCAGAATGATGATGAAGAAGATTCCCATCTCCCCCGATGCGAGGAGGCGGAAGGTATTGATAATCGCCTCCGGACCGCGGCAGACAATGCCGGCAAAGATAATCAGCGAGATGCCGTTCCCGATCCCCTTTTCGGTGATCTGTTCGCCGAGCCACATGATAAATGCCGTGCCGGCAGTCAAGGTGATCACCGTCATCAGCCGGAATGCCCAGCCGGTATTGATTACGATCGATGAACCCGTGGGCCCTGCCATGTTCTCCAGACCGATCGAGATTCCGAAACCCTGGATTAAACTCAGAATAACGGTTCCGTAACGGGTGTACTGCGTGATCTTTCTCCGGCCCGCCTCTCCCTCTTTGGAAAGCTTCTCCAAGTAAGGGATGGCCACGGTCAGGAGCTGGAGGATAATCGAGGCGCTGATGTAGGGCATGATCCCCAGGGCAAAGACCGAAAGATTACTCAGGGCGCCGCCCGCAAACATGTCAAAGAGCCCCAGGAGAGACCCCTTGGCCTGTTCGAAGAAGGCCGCCAGGGCTGCCGTATCGATCCCCGGCGTCGGCACATGGGCGCCCACCCGGTAAATCGCCAGCAGAAAAAAAGTAAAGAGAATTCTCTTCTGGAGTTCCGGTATCTTAGAGATATTTTTTAAGCCTTCTAACAAATCAGATAACCTCTATAATGGTGCCGCCCGCAGCTTCAATCTTCTCTCTTGCCCCGCGGCTGACGCTGTCGACATTGACGGAGAGGGGAAAATTGATCTCTCCGTTTCCCAGGACCTTGACCCCGTCTGCTTTCCCCGGCACCAGACCGACCGCCGCCAGTGTGTCGCGATCGACAAGCGCCCCCTGAGTAAACCCTTTCAACTGTGCTATATTGACGATTGCGATGATACGCCTCATGGGATTCTTGAATCCCCTCTTGGGCATCCTTCGGGTAAGGGGCATCTGCCCCCCTTCGAAATTGGGCCGGACACTGTGTCCGGAACGGGCGTTCTGGCCCTTTGCGCCTTTGCCGGCCGTGCCGCCATGCCCCGAACCGTCGCCGCGACCGACCCTCTTTTTCTTTTTCCGCGAACCTTC
>JAFGRP010000249.1 GCA_016935075.1 Deltaproteobacteria bacterium
ACTTCATGGCATCCAGACACGCCGCCGCAAGGGAATTCCCGCAGGCGGTTTCCTGTTACGAAAGATGCCTGCGGCAAAGACCGGGCGACCCCAATTGCATGTTCAAGCTCGGGGCCGCTTTTTTACGATATGAACCATGTGAACCGGACGGTGGATCTTTGGAAGGAATTCATCGCGCGGTCCGGAAATCGGCGGAACATCGAGATGGCTAACGCCCTGCTGGAGAGGATTGACAGGGGCGAAAAGGGCGTCCTGGCCAACGAGACATTTCTGAAAGATTTCCGGTGGTATGAGGAAGGATTCGGCCCCGCGAAAAAAATCGCCCTGTTCCTGACGGCCTGCGCCGTCGAATTCCTTTTGCTGGCATCATTGTTCTTGACTTTTCTTCTACAGTAGTTTGATAGGTCGTCATTGTAAGTCATTGTAACGATTAGATTGCTCTTTGGAAAATCCAAAAATCCTCAAAAACGTGGTGCCACAGAATCGGTTGATATCGCTTGACATCTCGAAGCTATTTCCCTAAATATGGGGTGACTAATTGTCGACACCTTGTCCTTGCATCACCTCTACCGGGCGATGGCCTTCCTGGGAGAGGAGATAGAGGAGAGGAGATAGAAGACCAGAAGGATTGTACTCCCTTCGCCCCGCGCTGTACAAAAGACGTGATCGAGGAGGATCTGTTTCTGGCTCGCCGAGATTCATTCAGCGGTTTGGATTGCGTCTTTTTCGACACCACCTCCATCTACTTTGAGGGAGAGGGAGGGGAAACGATCGGCGAGTTGGGTCATAGCAAGGATCACCGCCCCGATCTCAATCAGATGGTGGTGGGGGTCAGCGGATCGCTCCGCCTGATCAACCCGCTGGGCTATCTCGATTTCCTGAAGCTGATGGCGCACGCGTGGGTTGTGCTGACGGATTCCGGGGGCATCCAGGAGGAAACAACGATCCTGGGAACACCGTGCCTGACGCTCAGGAATAACACGGAGAGGCCTGTCACGGTGGAGATGGGGACAAACCGCATTGTCGGCTCTGATCCCGGACGGATTCTCGCGGCATACCGCAAAACCATGATGAACGACGACCTATCCCCAAGAATTCCGCCCCTTTGGGACGGGCGTGCAGCAGAGCGCATCGCCGAGGTGATCGTGAAAAAATTATGAAAAAGTCCAACTCCTGTAATGATGAATTAATGGAAGCCCTCAGAAATTCCGAAGAAGTGGCGGAGTATCTGAAGGCGGCATCTGCAGATCCAAATCAGGAAGTTTTTCTTCTTGCTTCGCGGGATGTGATTGCTGCCATGGGCGGGACGGCCAAAAACGCCGAATTTGAGGGGCCCCAACCCTCAATTGACGCTGCGCTTCATTGAGGCCTGAGCACCCGAAGCTGGAAAACGCTAAATTTTGAGACCTGACCCCCAAAACTTGCTTGACAAAAAAAGGAAAACGGGTATTCTTACTGTAAGGAGGTAAGGAATGCTTGCTAAATTGACCACCAAAAACCAGATCACACTGCCGCGGGATGTGGTTAAGGATTTCAAGGGCATTGAATATTTCGATGCTGTGGTTCAGGACGGCCGGATCGTTCTTGAACCGGTGCGCATCCGGCCCGTTGCGGCGGATCTTGCAGGGATCCGCAAAAAGATGGAGAGACTCGGGGTGACTAAGGCGGACGTGACGGAGGCCGTTCGGTGGTCGCGGAAGAACACCGGATAAGCCGCGTCGTTCTGGACACCAATGTCCTGGTCTCGGCGCTCCTCTTCGGCGGGAGGCTGGAGCCTCTCGTGGCCCGATGGAAATCCGGCGCCCTCATTCCCCTCTTCTCCCGCGCCACTTTCGACGAATTCAGAAAGGTCCTTTCCTATCCGCGGTTTGCGCTCACGGAACCGGAAATCAGGGTCCTCATCGAGGAAGAGGTGCTGCCCTGCGCTGAAGTCGTCGAAATCGGAGAAGATATCAGGGGCGTCTGCAGGGATCCCGGCGACGACATCTTCCTGGCCTGCGCTGTGGCCGGCAATGCGGATGCCATTGTGAGTGGCGACCAGGATCTCCTCGATCTGGCCGTCTTCCGCGGCATCCCCCTGGTCAGCGTCAGCGATTTCCTGAAGGAATTTCGGGGACAATAGTATGCTTAATTCTGAGGGGCCCCAATCCCGGAGGGACACTGCGCTTCATTGAGTCCCGAGCACCCTGGGTTGAAAAACGCTAAATTTGAGGGGCCCCAACCCCAGATTGACGCTTCGCTTAATTGAGACCTGACCCCCAAAACTTGCTATTGACTAATATACTTGACTTGACTGATCGATCAAGTTGACTTATTAAATCAACCATGAGTGAAAAACGTCGAACTAATCCCTGCGCTTCAGGAGCAAACGATGTCCTTTCCGAGCTCTTGGAAATTGGACCCGAAGAGATTTCTGTTGTCCCTGTCATACCTGGCGTGGATTTGTCTTTTCAGGCCTTGGGCAAACTGTTTGTCTTGGAGTGCAAAGCGTCCAGTTCGGTGAGTCCCGTGAAGGCGGCCATCGAACATCTCCGCAGCTTATCGCTCCATACGGATTTACCCGTAATCCTCCTCGTCTGCGTTCCCTTTATGGGTGATTCCGGCCGCAGGCTTTGCGAAGAGGCGGGGATCGGCTGGATCGATCTGTCAGGCAACGGCCGGATTATGGGGCCGGCGCTTCACGTACGTGTCGAGGGACGGGCCAACCGTTTCAAAGCGAAAGGCCGGCCGGCTGACATCTTCGCACCCAAGAGTTCCCGCATTGCCCGCTGGCTGCTCATGCATCACGAAAATTCCTTTTCCCAGAAGGTCTTGGCCCAAGCCACGGATATGGACGAGGGGTTTGTAAGCCGGATCGTATCGCGGATGCTTAAGGAGGGAATGATCCGGCGTGACGAGAACGGAAATGTATCGGCCCACAGCCCCTCGGTTCTTCTGGATGCCTGGCGGGAAAAATACCGAATCCCGGCGCGCTCGTGGCTGCGCGGCCATATCGCGGCGAGAACCGGCGAAGCCCTATTGAGGCAACTGGCCCATGCTATGGAAGATCAGGGGGTTGCATATGCAGCAACCGGGCTTGGCGCGGCTTGGCTTCACAACGGTTTTGCGGCTTTCCGCATTGCAACCCTCTATGTTAATGAGATTCCGCCTGCGGCTTGGTTGGAAAGCATCGGCTTTCGTGCGGAGCCCCAGGGCGCCAACGTCTGGCTGATCGAGCCCAAAGACGAGGGGGTTTTTCAAGGCGCTCGGGAAATTGCGGGCATCCGTTGTGTTCATCCGGTTCAGATTTACCTCGATCTCAAAGATCACCCGGAACGGGCCGCAGAGGCAGCCGAACAGCTCCGCAAGGATGCGCTGCGTTGGGAAGCGAATGACCGCTAAGCCAACAAGAGCATCCGATTATTCACCGGCACAGGCGGCCCTCGTTCGTTCCGTTTGCCTCTATGCAGCGACAAAGCTGGGCGACCTGATGGATCATGTTGTAGTGGTCGGCGGTATTGTTCCATCTCTTATCATTGACCAGTCTTCACTATCCCCGGAAACCGCTGCACATGTCGGAACGATGGATCTGGACGTCGGGCTGGCCTTGGCAATCTTCGATGAGAACCGATACGAGATCTTGACAGAACGACTTCGGGAGGCCGGCATGGTTCCGGATCGCAACGAAAACGGGAGAGAGGTTTTTCAACGATGGCGTATGAGCGCCTGTGAGAAAATTGCCATCGATGCCCTGAATAGCCCCCTTCTCTCCGGCCTGAGCTTCGGCAACAAGTACCTCCACATCGAATTCATTCAGATCATGAAACGTCTGCCGGTCAATCCGAAATGGTTCGTTCCAATGAGATGCGGCGCTTATTTGAGGGGCCTATCCCGGATTGACGTTTTGCTGAATTAAACCCTGAACCCTTGAACTTGAAAAACGCTAAGATTTGAGACCTGACCCCCAAAACTTGCGGATTGACGCTTCGCTTCATTGAGGCCTGAGCCAGAAACCCGCAAACTATTTTTCATCTCATTGAAAAATGGTCTTGACTATTTTTCATTATAATGAAATATGGTCGCCATGATTTCCCGAGAACCATACATCCGAATATGGAAGGAACTGGCAAAGGAAAAGGGGATGATTTTTCTTTCCGGACCGCGTCAGTCCGGGAAAACAACCCTGGCGAAAATCATCGCAGACTCCTTTGCGAACAGCCTTTATTTCAACTGGGATATTCCAGGGCATCGCACCCTTTTCCTTAAGGATCACAGCTTCTTCACAAGCGTCGAGCGCAAAGACGCCACGATCCCGCTGATCATTCTTGACGAGATCCACAAATACCGCGGCTGGAAAAACGCCCTCAAAGGGATCTTCGACGAGTTTCACGACGTCTACCGTTTCCTGGTCACGGGCAGCGGCCGGCTGGACCTGTACCAGAAGGGGGGCGATTCCCTGGCGGGCCGGTATTTTCTTTTTCATCTGTTTCCGTTGACGATCGCGGAACTGGGCGGAAGGCAGAGACCCTTCGAGGCGTTTCTGAGGGCGCCGCTTGAAATCAGCATGGATGGCGGCAGGCAGGCACAGGCGCTCTGGGAGAGGCTCGCCGAACTGTCCGGTTTTCCCGAGACCTACAGCTCCGAACGGAAAACGACCTGGCGGCGCTGGTCCCAGACCTATGCGCGCCAGTTGATCCGTGAGGATATCCGGGACCTGACGGGAATCAAATCCGTCCAGGATCTGGAGACGCTCTACCTGCTTCTGCCGACAAAAGTCGGGAATCCCCTTTCCGTGCCGTCGCTGGCCGGCGATCTCAAGTCATCCTACAATTCCGTGCGCAGCTGGCTGGATGTCTTTGAGCGATTCTATCTGACCTTCAGCGTCGCGACATGGACGGGACGGATCTCCCGGGCCATCCAGAAAGAAAAAAAGATATATCTCTGGGATTACCCGCAGGTGCCTGATCCCGCTGCAAGATTCGAAAACATGGTGGCCGCAGAGCTGCAGCGGGCTGTGGTCCTCTGGAACGACCTGGGTTACGGTCGCTTCGGTCTCCATTTTGTCCGTGACAAAAACAAGAGAGAGGTGGATTTTCTGATCGTCGCTGATGGGGCGCCGTTTCTTCTGATCGAAGCGAAGCTCTCAGATACCGAACCGGCCAACTCATTGAAATATTTTCAGGAACATCTTGGAATCCCTGCCGTGCAGCTCACAGGGGGAGGCGACACGTACCGACTCTCCGGAAGCGCGAAACGGCAGATCCTTGTCGCCCCTGCCGCCGTGTGGCTCTCCCACCTTCCATAATAATTTCGTCAATTTCGGCGACAGTGAACAGTCCCCTAATTTCAGTTGCCATTTCCGATATTATTCTGTAATATATCCGACCATAAGCGATAATATACAGCTATATCGAATATTGGAACAAAACCTTCCTGCCTCCGACAAGCGGCGCCTCGTTCTTCTGACCGGCGCGCGCCAGACCGGCAAGACCACCCTGGCCAGGCATCGCTATGGGGATATGCGTTACATCAATATGGATGCGCCGGAAAATCGCGAGACGGTTCGCGGCATCGCTTCGCCCCTTTGGGCGCGGGATATCGGACCGGCCGTTCTGGATGAGGCGCAAAAGGAGCCGGTTGTCTTCGAGAAAGTGAAATACGCCTATGACGGCGGCGCGCTTCCCTTTTCCGTCCTGTTGGGTTCCAGCCAAATTCTTCTCCTGAAAAGGATCCGGGAAACGCTGGCCGGACGGGTTTCGCTGTTCGAACTGTGGCCCCTGACGATGGCCGAAATCTTCAACGGCTCGTCGGCCCCTCCCGCCGGGCCGCCCCTGGTGGATGAGCTTTTCAGCGATAGGGGCTGCGACGACATCTTTGCAAAGCAGCCCGGCTTCCTGCTGGCAGAGGAAGATGCGTCGCGCCGCCGCGCGCAGGATTACCTGCTGCAGTGGGGCGGCATGCCTGCGCTCCTCTCCCTGACGGCCGAAGAACGCCGGCAGTGGCTAAAGGATTATGAATACACCTATCTGGAGCGGGATGTGGCGGATCTCGCCCGCCTCGACGATCTGATGCCTTTCCGGAAGTTTCAGCGTCTGGCGGCGATGCGTTCCGGTTGTTTGCTCAATTATGCCGAATTGGCCAGAAACACCGCGGTCAGCGTCGATACGGCGCGGCGCTATCTCGAATATCTTCGTCTTTCCTATCAGACGTTCCTTTTGCCGCCCTACCACGCCAGCCTGACGAGCACGGTGGTCAAAACGCCCAAGACGTACTGGCTGGACATCGGTCTGCTCCGGCACCTGACGGGCACGCAGGAAGCCGTGACGGGAGAGATCTACGAGTCCATGGTGGTGGCCGAATGGGTGAAATGGATGAAAACCCTGGGCCGAGAGGGAGAACTCTATTTCTACCGGACGCGCTCCGGGCTGGAGGTGGACGTGCTTTTTGAGTCGCCGGCCGGCGTGGTGGGAATGGAAATCAAGTCCCGGAGTATTCTGGCGACCAGGGATGTGACCGGATTAATGGAAATCGCGGCCGCACTCGGCAGGCGCTGGCGCGGCGGCCTCGTCATCTATACGGGCAACGAAATCAAGCGCATCGGGACGCCTCAGATATGGGCCATCCCCTCGCACCGCCTGTTCAATGGCTAATTTCGGGGGCAGTGATCCTTAATTCCCATCTGCCTGTTCTCTTTGCATTACTCAAATTACGATACGCTATTTTTAGAGAGGCCGCGACCCCGCATTGGCGCTTCGCTTCATTGAGGCCTGAGCACCCGAAGTTGAAAAACGCTAATTTTTGAGACCTGACCCCCAAAACTTGCCCTTGCCTGCGAGGCATAAGAGGCGTATGCTATACGCCAGGAGGTGCATTATGCAGAAAACAAAGGTTAATATCACACTCGACAAGGACCTGGTCGAGTTTGCCAAATTCTATGCCGAGGAGCAGAGGACAACGGTCTCTGAAATCGTGGGCCAGTTCATTTTGAACCTTAAACGGACAAAGGAAAGCGAGCCTACGGAAATCATCCTCGCCGATCCGGACTTTACGAACAGCCTCTTGGAAACCCTATCCGAAATCCGGTCAGGCAAGATGAAATGGCACGGCTATGACGAGGTCTTTCAGTGAACGTCCTCTTCAGCGACGCATTCGTCAAATCCCTGCGGATTCACAGCGCCGTCAAAAAAGAGGTTCAGAGCAAGATCGACAGGATCATTGAAAATCCTATCGCCCTCGGTGAACCCCTGAAGGGCAATTTCCGAGGGTATTACTCCAGCCCGGTTAAAAAGAATTTCCTCGTCATTTACTTGTATTGCAGGGTATGCCGCAAAAAAGGCGATGACAGCGTGGTTGCCTGTGCCGATTGCCCCCAATGCCCGGACGAGACCCTCAAGTTCGTTGCCTTGGGGCCCCATGACAAGGCCTATAAAAGCAGGTGAAACAACTCCTTCAGAATCTCAAGAATGGGGCCATGGAAATCGCGGAGGTGCCGGCACCGGGGGCGGCGGGGACGGGGCGGGTGCTCGTCGCCATGCGGCGGACCCTCGTGTCGGCGGGAACGGAGCGGATGCTTGTGGACTTCGGAAAGGCTGGCTGAGGGAATTACGGGGACATAATGCACATTTTATATCGAATTCGATGGATTATGGGGACAAGATCCCGAATTCCGTCGAATTCGCGTCATGTCCCCATAATTCCCGGTATCCCCATAACCCCAAAAACGCTAAATTTTGAGACCTGACCCCCGAAACTTGAATTTATGACGACCATACTGTTCCTGTTTCTGATTGCGTTGGGGCTGGCGCTGGTGCTCACGCCGCTGGTGAAGGGGCTGGGGGCGCGGCTGGGGGCCGTGGATATTCCCGCGGAGCGCAAGGTTCATTCTGTGCCCATCCCGAGGATCGGGGGGCTGGCGGTGTTTATTGCCTTCGCGGTGACGGTCGCCCTGACGAACCTGTACAACACCACCGTATCGCGGCTGTTCGTCTTCGATCAGCGGACCGCCTTCGGCTTGTATGGGGCGCTGGTCGTGTTCGGCTGCGGGCTCTGGGACGACTTCCGGCGGCTGAACCCGTGGGTCAAGCTGCTCTTCCAGGTCGCCGGGGCGTCGATCGCCTTTGCGGGGGGAATTTCGATCGGCGGGTTTTTCATCGGGAGCCGCGGCCTCCAGTTCGGCGTCCTGAGCTACGCGATCACGGTCTTCTGGTTCGTCCTGTTCATCAACGCGGTGAACCTGATCGACGGCCTGGACGGCCTGGCGGGCGGGGTGGTCTTCTTCACCTGCCTGCTGATGATCATCCTGTCGGTCCTGCGGGCCGACTATCTCTCCGGGATCTATTTCGCCGCGCTGGGCGGGGCGGTCCTGGGGTTCCTGCGGTACAATTTCAACCCGGCAAGCATCTTCCTGGGCGACGGGGGGAGCTATTTCCTGGGCTATAGCGTGGCGGCCCTGTCGATCATGGGATCGGTGAAGAGCCAGGTGGGCGCCCTGATGCTGATCCCTCTGCTGGCCCTCGGGGTGCCGGTGTTCGACACGATCTTCTCGCCGGTGCGGCGGTGGGTGAAGGGGAGAAGGATCTTCCAGGCGGACAAGGGGCACATCCATCACCGCCTCCTGAACATAGGCCTTTCCTCCCGCAACGCGGTCCTGATCCTGTACGGCGCGACCATGGCGCTTTGCATCCTGGCGATCCTGATCGTCAACCTCCGCAACGAGATGGTGGGGCTGATCCTGGCGATCCTGGGTTTCGGGGCGCTGATTCTGGTGCGCAGGACAGGCTACCTGGGATATCTGGCCCTCGACAAGTTCTACGGCTGGTTCCGCGACGTAACGGACGTGGCGGGATTCAGCCGGGAGCGGCGGACCTTCCTGGCCCTGCAGATCGACGCCAGCAGGACGCAAACCCTGGACGAGCTTTGGGCGCACGTCGGCGAGGCGCTGGAGATGCTGAAGTTCGACCGGGCTGAATTGCATCTGAAAAATAGGGACAGCTCCCTATTTTCCGACGCTGCCGCCGTCGATTCTCCCGGAAAAGCCGGTACAGCTCCCGATCTTTCTGAAGGACAATCGGGAGCGGCGCCGGTTTTTCCATCCCCCACGCCTGTTTCCAATGACGGCACCCAAAACAGTGAAGGGACCGGCACCCTGTTTTCCCAATCCTCTGCCCTTGATTCCTACGACGGTCCGGAGCGGCGGCAGACAACCGGCCGCGATTCCCGGCAGCAGACGACGCAGAAGATTTTCAACGACGTCCGGCAACAGGGGGACGAAACCGTCCGGATCTGGGTGAATGGGCATTACCGGCGTGCGACGGACTGCCTTCCGGACGGCATGCTGAAGATCGATCTGCCTTTGGATTCAAACGGGGCGCGGCTTCTGCTTATGAAGGACCTCCGACGCGATCCCCTGAACTACTACACCCTCCGGCGCCTGGAGCATCTGCGGCGCACCCTCCTCTCCAACCTC
>JAFGRP010000023.1 GCA_016935075.1 Deltaproteobacteria bacterium
ACCAGGACCCTTTGCTCCTCCACGCCGAGGCTCGAGAACTTCGTAAAGCCGGCCGGCTCGACCCGCCGCACGAGCCCCGTCAGGGGCTCATCCCGGCCCCAGCGTTTGAACAACACCGTCATCCCCGGCCCGATCCGGACCGCGTCCGACGAGAGGACCTCCACCCGGACTTCAAGGTCCCGGACGTTGCCGATCTCCATCAGGGGTTCGCCGGCATGGACGGCCCCCTCGCTTTCCCGGTGGATCTTGAAGACGGTGCCGCCCGCCGGCGAGGCGACCTCAACGTTTCCCCCGCCTCTTTTAACCGCGGAGAAGTTCCGCAGTGTTGTCTTTGCCCGCTGCAGCTCGGAACGGGCGACATCCGCCGCCGCCCGGGCGGAGAGCTGGACGGCCCGCGCTTTTTCGGCCTCGGACTCCGTCCGGTCGAATTGATCCTTTGCCACGGATCCCCCGGCGTGCAGCTTTGCGATCCTCGCCAATCTCTTTTCCGTGTAATCGGCATCCGCCGTGGCCGCACGCTCCCTTTCCGTTGCGGCGGCGAGCGACGCCTCCGCCGCGGAAACGACGGCTTCCGCCTCCGCCCGGCTCCGGGGATCGAGGGCCTGCGACCGCAGCGGCTCCAGGACGGCCACGGTCTGTCCCTTCCTCACCGGATCCCCCACCTTGGCCTCGATGCGCCGCAGATATCCGGCGGTGGGCGCCGAGATCACAAAACGCTCCCTGAGCCGGGTGCGTCCCTCTTCCTCGATCGTCACCTGGAGCGGGCCCCGCGTGAGTCGGACGAGATCGACCTCCTGCGTCCGGGGAAGGAAACCGTAAAGGATTGCCAGGGCCACGACCAGGATGACGCCGGCGACCCACAATTTTCTGCGCAATGCGTGATTCATGAATCTACTCCCTGGTTCCGGGGACACGTTCCGATCCCTTCGGGCTTCCGGAACGTGTCCCCGAAGCACGAAACCGTCACTCCCTCGTTTTGAGGACTGCCACCAGATCGAGGTGATCGAGCTTGTGGCGGACGATCAATCCCGATACCGAGGCCGAGACCAGAACAACCGCCGCGGCCAGCGAAAATGTCCCGGGTTCGATCACGAGCGGCACCCGAAAAAGGTCGGATGCCAGCGCCTGCGCGATATACCCGCAAAGCCAATAGCCCAGCAGAAAGCCCAGCGGAATTGCGGCGAGCGTGATCAGCCCCAGTTCCCCCAGCAGGATGTACGATATCTCTCCCCGCGTGTATCCCAGAACCCGCAGGCTGGATAGTTCCCGGCTCCGTTCCGAAAAAGTGATCCGGGCACTGTTGTAGACCACGCCGAAGGAGATGAAGCACGCCATGAGTGTAGCAATAAACGTAAAAAAAAGCATCCCTTTGGCCTGCACTTCATAAAAATTGCGGATTTCATCGGTTCGGACGACGGTTCCGGAAATGCGCGGCATTTCGACAAACCGGTGAAAAAGCCTTTTACGGTGCAGCGCGTCGGTCAACAGATGTGCGCCGGATATGGAACTGCCTTCGATCAGCAGGCGGTTCAGCGACCGGATGTCCATATACCCCATGACCCCGAGGTACTGCCTGGTCAGGGCGGCCACCGGCACCCGGCGGATCGACCGGGACCCTTCGAGGAGCTCGACCGTCAGCAGGTCCCCGGGCCGCACGTCGAGGATCTTTCCCAGATAATCGGTCAGCAGGATTCCCGCAGGCGGAAGCGGCACCGGCCTGAGGTTGGTGTCCAGCAAAAGATGGAGCCGGCTGCCCGGTTCGATCCCGTTGATCGCTGTCTTGTAGCTGCGGTGGCCGTGGATCAGTTTCACCGCAACGTTGCGGTAAGGCTCGGCGTAGCGTACCCCTTCGAGTCCCTTGAGCTCGTAAAGAACCCGGCGCGACGTGGGTTCGATGAAAGTGACGGTCATGTCCTCCTTCTGGGAGAGGATCAGCTGGACCCTCACGATATGGTTGACCGAATCCTTGAAAAAACCGCTGGAGATCATCGTGGCGCAGGCGGCGGCGATGCCGATCATCGAGAGCATGGTGCGGACCGGTTTGCGTTCGATGTTCCGCATGATGATCCGCGACGGTTGTGACAGCAGGCGCCCGGCGCCCAGCCTCTCGATCAGCGACACCCGGTACTGCGCCGGGGCCTCGGGCCGCATCGCCTCGGCGGGGGGCTGCCCGGCTGCGCGCCGGAGGGTGTGCAGGGTGCCGGCGAGGGCCGAGGCGACCGTGATCAGCACGATGGCAACGACTGCCCTGGGATCCAGCGTATAGATCAAAAACGGGAAACGGTAGACGGCCATGTAAATGTCGCCCAGCAGGCGGCCGAACCAGATCCCCCCGGCGATGCCGAGCATCAGGCCGGGAAGGATCATCAGGACCACCAGCTTCGCGTAGTGGAGCCCGACACTGAAATTGTCGTAGCCGAAGGCCTTCAGCGCGGCGATCTGTTCGCGCTGCGTGTTGATCGTCCGGCTCATCACGACGTTCAGCAGGAAGGCCGCAACGCATATGAATATCGTCGGGAATATTCTGGAGCTGGTCTGGAGCTGCTTGAATTCCATGCTGAGCAGACGGTGCGATATCTGGTCCTTGCGCCCGTAGGCGCCGAATCCGCCGTAACGTGCCACAATCTGATCCACCTCGCGGAGCACATCGCTCAATCGGGCGTCCCGGTGGAGGGTCATGGCCACGCTGTTGAACGCCCCCTCCATGTCGTAGGCTTGGCCGAGAGCCCTGCGGCTCATCCACAGGACGCCGTAGTGCTTGAAATCGGGGCTCAGCGCCTCCGGTTTCATCAGCAGAACGAACTCCGGCGAGAGGGCGATGCCGGTGATCGTCAGCCTCTTCCATTTGCCGTTGATGATCGCTGCAAACGAATCCCCGGGATGGAGGCCGTGCGCCTGGGCGAAGTTTTCATTGATGACGGCCTCGTCGTCCTTCGCGGGATCGGCCGGCCGGCCCTTGCGGATGTAGAGACGGTTCAGCAGCGGTTTGCCGTCATCCGGGATGGAGATCACGCTGGCGTTGACCGGTTCGTCAAAGCCGTCGATCTCCAGCTTGACATGGGCGAAGATCCTCGTTTCGACCCGATGGACGCCGGGGACGTCCCTGATCTTCTCCTTCAGGCTCTCCGGCGCCCTTTTGAGGTGAACGAAGACGTCGGCGAAGCTGTAATCCCGGTAAAACCGGCTCCGGGTGAGATTCAGGGAGTCCATCGTGCTGATGAACATGATGAAGGTCGCCGTGCCGCTCATCACGACCAGCGTGATGGCGAACACCTGCCCCTTCATGCGCCACAGATCCCGCCAGAGTTTTCGGTCCAGCGCCTTCACGCTCTCACCACTGGAGTTCGCTTGCGGATTTTTTCACGCGATTCGACGTCACGTCGGTGATCCTGCCGTTGCTCAGATGGACGACGCGGTCGGCCATGCCGGCGATGTCCACGTTGTGGGTGATGATCGCCGTGGCCGTGCCGAGCTTGCGGTTGATCTGTTCCAGGGCTTCGAGCACCACGATGCCGGTCTTGGAATCGAGCGCACCGGTGGGTTCGTCGCAGAGCAGAACCGCCGGATTCTTGGAGATCGCGCGGGCGATCGCCACACGCTGCTGCTCGCCGCCGGAAAGCTGGGCGGGAAAATGGTCCAGCCGGTCGGCCAGGCCGACCAGGGCCAGGGCCTCTTCCGGAACCATGGGATTCGGCGCGATCTCGGTGACCACCGCCACGTTCTCTCTGGCCGTGAGACTGGATATCAGGTTGTAGAACTGAAAGACGAATCCGACGTGGAAACGGCGGTATTCCGTCAGCTCCTGTTCGCCGGCCTTCGTCAGGTCCCGGCCCCGGTAAGACACAAAGCCGTGGGTCGCCGTATCGAGCCCGCCCAGGATGTTGAGCAGGGTGGACTTCCCGCTCCCCGACGGTCCGAGCAACACGATCAGTTCGCCGGCGTACAGTTCCATGTCCACACCCCGCAGGGCGTGCACCTCCACCTCCCCCATCCGGTAGATCTTGGCGAGATCCCGGACCTGGAAAACGGATTCCCGGACAGGGGCGCGACTCTGTTCTGCGATCATGATTTCCCCCGGACATGTCTGTTGAGAAACGCCATCCGCCGGAAATCTTGGGAAAATGGGGACAGCTCCCTATTTTCTAATGGAAAATAGGGAGCTGTCCCTAATTTTCCCCGGACCTGAAAAACGGATTCCCGGACAGGGGCGCGACTCTGTTCTGCGATCATGATTCCCCCCGGACATGTCTGTTGAAAACGTTGTCTACCCAAAGGAGATCGACGAGGTCCTTTTCGGCCGTCCGAAGATCCTCGAGGCCTGCGCCGCCGGTCTCCCCGACGAATACCGGGGAGAAACGGTCAAGGCCTTAGCTGATCTTTAACAGTTGCTAAAAAATAGTTCCACCATTTTAGATAGATGGGTGCCCTGAAAAAGTTCTTGGCACCACAGATTGCT
>JAFGRP010000250.1 GCA_016935075.1 Deltaproteobacteria bacterium
CGGGAGTCCCGACGGGCGGGTGTTGATCCGCCATCGGGTGAAGGGGCCCGCCGCGGCATTTGCGCAGCTTGGAGAGGATCTGGCTGAGCACATCCTGGCACAGGGCGGCCGCGCGCTGCTCGATGAGGCCTATCGCACTTAAGGAATATTTCATGATAAAAAGGGGCAAAGTCTATATCATCGGCGCCGGACCGGGCGATCCGGGGCTGATCACCCTCCGGGGGGCGGCATGCATCCGGGAGGCCGATGTGATCATTTACGACCATCTGGTCAGTCCGGAAATTTTACGCCATGCCGGGGAAAAAGTCTGCCGGATCTACGCCGGGAAGCAGGGGGGCGATCATACCCTCTCCCAGGGCGAGATTAACCGGCGCCTCGTCGAAGAGGCGGGGAAGGGGGCGGTGGTGGCCCGTATCAAGGGCGGCGATCCCTTCATCTTCGGGCGCGGCGGCGAAGAGGCGGAGGCCCTCCGGGAGGCGGGCATCCCTTTCGAGGTCGTACCCGGCATCAGTTCGGCGGTCGCCGTTCCCGCCTATGCGGGCATCCCGCTGACCCACCGGAACCATACCTCGACCGTTGCCTTCGTCACGGGTCACGAGGATCCGACGAAGGAGAAAAGCGACATCGACTGGGAGGCGATGGCCGGGATCGGTACGCTTGTCTTTCTGATGGGGGTGAAGAACCTCCCGGCAATCGCGGAGAACCTGATCCGCTGCGGGAAGCCGGCGGAGACGCCGGCGGCCCTGATCCGCCGGGGGACGACGCCGGAGCAGGAGACGCTGACCGGGACGCTCGCGGATATCGCGGGGATGGCAGCGGAACGCGGATTCGCCCCGCCCGCCATCCTCGTCGTCGGAGGGGTCGTCGGCCTCCGGGAGACGATGAACTGGTTCGAGACGAAACCGCTTTTCGGCCGTGGTATTGTCATCACGCGGCCGGAGGCGCAGTCCGAAGGATTGGCAGAGCTTCTCCGAGATCAAGGGGCGCGGGTGGTCCCGTTTCCGGTCATCCGGATCGCCCCGCCGGAAAGCTGGGATCCGCTCGATCGGTTGCTCGGCCGGCTCGAAACCTACCACTGGATTGTGTTCACAAGCGCGAACGGGGTCTCCTTCTTCTTTCGGCGTCTCCGGGAGCGGGGCCGGGATATCCGGGACCTCAAGGGGATCCGGATCGCGACGATCGGCCCGGCGACTGCCGCCGCGGTCGGGGCGCTCGGGATCCGCGTGGATCTTGTTCCGGATGAGTTCATTTCCGAAGGGATTGTCCGGGCCCTTGCCGGCGAGAATCTCCGGGGTTGCCGGGTTCTGCTCCCGCGGGCCGAGGAGGCGCGGAACATCATTCCCGAGGGCCTTGCGGGAATGGGCGCAACAGTCGATGTCGTGACGGCCTACCGGACGGTCCGTTCGGACCGGGACGCCGCCGAGATTTTGCCCCTGCTCGACGGGGGAAAGGTGGACGTCATCACCTTTACGAGCCCCTCGACCGTGGCCCACTTTCTGGGAATCATGGGATCCGGTTTCCGTTTCCCGTCCCGGGTCCGCGTTGCCTGCATCGGGCCGGTGACCGCGGCCGCGGCGCGAAAGGCGGGGTTGACCGTGGACATCCTCCAGGAGCGCTACACGATCCCGGAACTGGTGGAGGCGATCGCGGCCTATTTCGGACGGCAGGCGGCGAAGGGGAAGCCATGATCGGAATTTCGAAACTGTACTGCGGGGCGGTGGAGCCGGGGGACATCCTCCGGTACGAACGGGAGTCGGCCAGGCTCCCTTCCCATCTGCTCCAGTTTTCGAAGGACAAGAAGCCGGTGGTCGTCTGGAACATGACGCGGCGGTGCAATCTGAGGTGCATCCACTGCTACGCCGGCTCGCGGAATATCGATTACCCGGACGAGCTTTCGACGGCGGAGGCGAAGACGATGATCGCGGATCTGGCCGCGTTCGGTGCTCCGGTCCTCCTCTTTTCGGGCGGCGAACCGTTGATGCGCGCCGACCTGCCGGAACTTGCCCGGGAGGCGACGGACCGGGGGATGCGGGCCGTCATTTCGACGAACGGGACCCTCATCACGCAAGAGAAGGCAAAGATTTTCAGGGAGATCGGTCTCTCCTACGTCGGCGTGAGCCTCGACGGGACCGAGAAGACGCACGACCGCTTCCGGGGCGTCCCCGGGGCCTTTGCGGCGGCGATGAAAGGGATCCGGATCTGCCGGGATATGGGGATCAAGGTGGGCGTTCGTTTCACAATCAATCGCGGGAACGCGGCAGATGTTCCGGCGATCTTCGACCTCCTCGAGGCCGAGAACATTCCGCGCTGCTGCTTCTACCATCTCGTTTACTCCGGCCGCGGCTCGAAGCTGGTCGAAGAGGATCTCTCCCACACCGAGACGCGGGCGCTCCTCGATCTGATCATGGACCGGACACGGGACCTGTTCGACCGGGGAATCGCCAAGGAGGTCCTTACCGTGGATAACCACGCCGACGGTCCTTACGTCTATCTCCGGCTGCTCCGGGAAGACCCGAAGCGGGCGGCGGAGGTCCTGGAACTCCTGATGATGAACGAGGGAAACAGCTCCGGCCACGGGATCGGCTGCATCAGTTGGGACGGCGAGGTTCATCCGGACCAGTTCTGGCGGGGGATCTCCTTCGGGACCATCCGGGAAAAGCCGTTCAGCGAGATCTGGACGGACATGAGCAACCCGCTTCTGGCGAAACTCAAGAACAAGCAGCCGCACATGCAGGGGCGTTGTGCGACCTGCCGCTGGCTCGACGTCTGTGGCGGCAATTTCCGCGCCCGCGCCGAAGCGGTGACGGGGGAGATCTGGTCACCCGATCCGGCCTGCTTCCTGACCGATGCGGAGATCACCGGATAGGGAAGGGGGACGGCGCCCCATTTTTGGAGAGAAAGGAGCGATATCATGCAATTTCCCGATTACAGGCCGCGGAGGCTGAGGAAGAACGAGAATTTCCGGAGGATGATCCGGGAGACGAAACTCTCCGCGGACAACCTGATCTATCCCCTGTTTGTGGTGCCGGGGACGAAGGTGAAAAACCCGATCGCCTTCATGCCCGGGAACTTTCAGATGTCTGTCGATTACATCGTCCCGGAGGCGGCGCGGATGAAGACGCTGGGGATCCCCGCGATCCTCCTCTTCGGGATTCCCGAAAAGAAGGACGAAATTGCCTCCGGGGCGCTCGCGAAAGACGGGATCATCCAGCGGGCGGTCCGGGAGATTAAGAACAAGGTCCCCGACATTCTCGTCATCACCGATGTCTGCCTCTGCGAGTACACGAGCCATGGTCACTGCGGGATGATCGAAAAGGGCGAGGTGGCGAACGATCTGACCCTGGCAGTCCTGGCGGAGCAGGCCGTCTCCCATGCAAGGGCGGGCGCGGACATGGTCGCCCCGTCGGCGATGATGGACGGCCAGGTGGGTGCGATCCGGGAAGGGCTTGACGAGGCGGGTTTCGATGCCGTTCCGATTATGGCCTATTCGGCAAAGTACGCCTCCTGTTTCTACGGTCCCTTCCGGGAGGCGGCGGAGAGCGCCCCCTCCTTCGGCGACCGGCGGGCCTACCAGATGGATCCGGCCAACAGCGACGAGGCGATGAGGGAGATCGCCCTCGACGTTCAGGAAGGGACGGATATCATCATGGTGAAGCCCGCCCTTCCATACCTGGATGTCATCCGCCGGGCGAAGGAGGAGTTCGACCTGCCGCTGGCCGCCTACAATGTCAGCGGCGAATTTGCGATGGTCAAGGCGGCCGCGCAGATGGGATGGATCGACGGCGAGCGGGCCATGCTGGAATCGCTGACGGCGATCCGGCGCGCCGGGGCGGAAATGATCATCACCTATTTCGCTCCCGAGGCGGCGCAAATTTTAAGGAAATAGAATTATTCGTTGTCATTCCCGTGAAAGCGGGAATGACAAAAAAGACAGGGAATGACAAAGAGATGGGTGGAGAAAATTCACGGATTTTGCCCCATACGCTCCGGATGGTCGCCTGGGAGGTGACGCGGAGATGCAATCTCGCCTGCGGCCACTGCCGCGCATCGGCCCTGCGCGGTCCTTACGAGGGAGAATTGGATACCGAAGAATGCAAACGGATTCTGGATGAGATTGCAGCCGTGGGAAAACCGGTCATCATCCTGACCGGCGGCGAGCCCCTGCTGCGCCCCGATATTTGCGAGATCGCCGCCTACGGGAATGGGAAGGGGTTCCGGATGGTCCTGGCGACGAATGGGACCCTGATGACCGAAACGGTTGCGGAAAATCTGATCCGGGCCGGAATCCGGCGGGTCAGTGTCAGCATCGACGGACCGGAAGCGGAAAGTCACGACAGTTTCCGCGGCGTGCCGGGCGCCTTCGCAGGCGCGATGGCGGGGATTGCGGCGATGAAGCGGGCGGGTATGGAGTTCCAGATCAATACGACGATCACGAAGGCGAACCTCTCTAAGATTCAGGAGATCCATGATCTGACCCATCGCCTCGGAGCCGCCGCGCACCACATCTTTCTCCTCGTTCCCACAGGGCGGGGCAAAGAGATGGCCGATCAGGAGATCACGCCTTTGGCCTACGAGGAGACGCTGAACTGGTTCTACGATGTGGGGCTGGGTTGCGCGATCCAGCTCAAGGCAACCTGCGCACCCCACTACTACCGGATCTTTCATCAACGGCAAAAGGAACGACGCGGCGCGACGGAGGGAAAACCGGCGGCGGGCGAGTGGGGAGATCCCCTCCATGCGATGACCCGCGGCTGTCTCGCGGGGAGCGCCTTCTGCTTCATCTCCCACCGGGGGCAGGTCCAGCCCTGCGGCTACCTGGAGCTCGACTGCGGCCGGCTCACCAAAAGGAATTTTGCCGAGATCTGGAACGAATCCCCTGTTTTTAGGGATCTCCGGGACCTCGGCGGTTACAAGGGCAAATGCGGCCGCTGCGAGTTTATCCGGGTGTGCGGCGGCTGCCGGGCGCGCGCCTACGAGACGACGGGGGACTACATGGCCGAGGAACCGTTCTGCATCTATGAACCGGGAAAGGTGAGGCAGGGGTAAGGGATGGATGATATTGACCGGAAGCTTTTGAACCTGATCCAGGAGGATTTTCCGATCACGGAGGCGCCTTTTGCGGAAGTGGCTGTGCAGCTCGGCATTGGTGAGGATGATGTCCTGAAACGGATCGGGAGTCTGAAGGAGGAGGGGGTCATCCGGCGGATCGGGGCGGTCTTCGACCTCCGGAAACTCGGCTTTGCGAGCACCCTTTGCGCCGCCCGCGTTCCCGAGGGGAAAGTACGGGGATTCGTCGAGGCGGTGAACGCCAGTTCCGGGGTGACGCACAACTACCGGCGGGACGACGAATACAACGTTTGGTTCACACTCATCGCCGCCGGAGAGAAGGAACTTGCCGCCGCCTTCGCCGGGATCAAGCGAGAAACGGGAATCGACGATATTCTGAGCCTCCGCGCGACCAGGACGTTCAAGATAAACGCCCGCTTCGATGTTTAGAGGGGCGGACGAACGGCTGAGGCAGCCTTCGCTCCGGCACGGATCTTTTTTCGACCCTGCACCTCCTCGCTGCGCTGCCGGAAAACCAACTCGCGCCCTATGGGCGTTCAGACATGTTTTCCGGCGGGCGCTCCGCTGCGCGGGCAGGGTGCCCCGAAAAAATCTCCAATGTGCCAAGGCGAAGGCCACCCCAACCTTTCGAAAGTGAGGAGGCATGATGACTGAAGAAAAGAAGCGCCCCAAACTCGTGCTGGTCGATGGGAACAACTATCTGTTCAGGGCCTTTTACGCGATCCGGGAGCTCTCCAACTCGAAAGGTTTCCCCACGAACGCGATCTATGGTTTCACGACGATGCTCATGAAGCTTCTGCGCGACCAGCAACCGGACTACATCGCCGTTGCCTTTGACGTCAAGGGACCCACCTTCCGGCACGACGCCTTCGGGGATTACAAGGCTACGCGGCGAGCCACGCCGGACACCCTCATCCCCCAGATCCCCTTCGTCAAGGAGATCGTCCGGGGGTTTTCCATCCCCGTTCTGGAGCAGCAGGGGATTGAAGCCGACGACGTCATCGGGACGATCGCCCGCCGGCAGGCGGAGGCGGGGATGGCGGTCGTCATCGTCTCCGGGGACAAGGATATGATGCAGCTCGTTTCCCCGGACATTTTGATGGTCGATACGATGAAGGAGAAGGCCTACGATGTTGCCGCCGTGAAGGAGCGCTTCGGCGTCGGTCCGGAGAAGGTCGTGGAAATTCTCGGCCTCATGGGAGACGCCTCCGATAACATTCCCGGTGTTCCCGGAATCGGTCCGAAAGGGGCGCAGCGGCTGATCGAGCAGTTTGGGAGCATCGATGCGATCCTTGCCCATCCGGAACAGATCCGCAACGAAAAGACGCGGGATGCCGTTCGGCAATACGCCGACCAGGCAAGGCTTAGCCGGGGGCTGGCGCAGATTCGGACGGACGCCGTCTTTGAATTCGACCTGGAGGATTGCCGCCGGCGCGAGCCGGAACGGGAACGTCTCATGTCGCTCTTCAAGGAGTTTGAATTCTCGTCGCTCCTCAATGATATGAAAATCCGGGAGGAAGAGACCGCGGGTGATTACCGGATCTGCCGGACGCCGGAGGAGTTGGACGCACTTGCGGCAAGGCTTCGGGTGGGCAGGGAGTTCTCTCTGGAACCGGTTCTTTCATCGCCGGAAGCGATGCGGGCCGCCCTCATCGGCCTGGCCGTCTCGCCGGCACCGGGCGAAGGTTTCTACATCCCCATTGCCCATGAAAACGGTATGCCGCAGCCTTCCAACGGCGCGGTCCTCAAGATCCTTTCACCCTTCCTTGCCGATCCGGCGGTTCTCAAGCATGGACAGGATCTCAAGACCGTCCTTATCGTTTTTTCCGAGTACGGTGTCCCCCTCCGGGGCCTCGGCTGCGACACGATGGTCGCCTCCTATCTCCTCAATCCCGCAAAACACAGCTTCGAACTTGCCGACACGGTCCTGGACCACCTCGGCCGCCAGGCGCCTTCCTCCAAGGAGCTCGTGGGAAGCGGTGCGAAGGCAGTTCCGTTTGCCTCCATTTCCGTGGAAAAGGCGGCGGACTATGCCGGCCGGCGGGCAGGCGCCGTAATGTCGCTGGCCGCAAATCTGACCGCGAAGATTGCCGGGGTGGGGATGAAGGATCTTCTCGAGGGTGTGGAGATGCCCCTGGTTACGGTCCTTGCCGCGATGGAACGAAAGGGGGTCCTTCTGGACCTGCCCCTCCTCCGGACCATGTCGCTGGAGATCAAACAGCTCCTCGCCCTTTCGGAAGATAAGATCCATCGTCTGGCGGGGGAAAGATTCAACATCAACTCCCCCAAGCAGCTTCAGGCCATTCTCTTCGAAAAGCTGGGACTGCCGCGGGGCCGGAAAACGAAAGAAGGGTACTCCACGGACGTGGATGTTCTGACCTCCCTTGCCCAGAGCCATGAGCTTCCCGCGGAGATCCTTGCCTACCGGGGCATGGCCAAGCTCAAATCGACTTACATCGACGCCTTGCCGGAACTGGTCCACCCCCGGACGGGCAGGGTCCACACTTCTTACAACCAGACCGTGGCGGCGACGGGGAGGCTCTCCAGCAGCAACCCGAATCTCCAGAACATCCCGATCCGGACCCTCGAGGGGAAACGGATCCGCCAGGCCTTCATCGCGCCTCCCGGTTGGGAGATCGTCTCCGCCGACTACTCCCAGATCGAACTGAGGGTTCTCGCCCACCTCTCCGGGGACGAGGCCCTGCTCGATGCGTTTGCAGCCGGCGAGGATATTCACAGCCGGACCGCCTCCGACGTCTTCGGTGTTTTTCCCGAGATGGTCAATCCCGATATGCGGCGGCAGGCGAAGGTGATCAATTTCGGCGTCCTCTATGGGATGAGCGCCTTCGGCCTCGCGAAGGAACTCGGGATCACGCAGAAGCTTGCCCAGGCCTACATAGACAATTATTTTCAAAGATACCAGGGGGTCCGGGCCTACCTCGACAACGTTCTCTCGCAGGCAAGGAGTGACGGGTATGTGACGACTCTCCTCAAAAGGAGGCGGTACCTGCCGGAAATCATGAGCCCCCAGGCGGCCGTCCGGCAGTTTGCCGAGCGGATGGCGATCAACGCCCCCATCCAGGGGACGGCGGCGGATCTCATCAAAGTCGCGATGGTCCGGATCTTCCGGCGTCTCGCACAAGGGAGGCTCTCGGCTGCCATGATCATGCAGGTTCACGACGAGCTGGTCTTCGAGGCGCCTGTTTTCGAGAAGGAGGAGGTGATCGCCCTTGTCCGGGAGGAGATGACGGGGGTGCTGGCGCTCCGCGTGCCCCTCCTTGTGGAGATATCCGCCGGCCGGAACTGGGATGAGGCGCACACCTGACAGGCGTTTGGGGACACCTTGCGGCAAGGTGTCCCCGCAGTGCCTTTTCGCAGCAAGGCGGGGTTTGCGGAACGCACTTCCTGTGTGCCGATATTTTCAAATTTGACATATAGAAAGGTATCCGTTAATAGTTTCTGCAATATGCATGATGTAACCCAAGCCGCCCATTTGTATTTTTAACCGGCGCCGTTTGTATCACAGGGGGCACCTGATGAGCGATTCGTCCAGGACCAATCTGAAACTGATCGCAAAGATATCCGTTTTGGAGCGGAGAATCGAGGAACTGGAACAAATGGAATCCGCGCACAAGCGTGCGGAGACGGCGCTGCGTGAAAGCGAAGAACGGTATCGGGCATTGGTGGAAAATGCGACTGACCTCGTCTTCAGAACGGATGACACGGGACGTTTTACCTTTGTCAATCCGGCGGCGCTCCGGATTACAGGATACGAAGAAAAGGAGATTATCGGGAGGCATTATCCGACATTTATACGGCCGGATACGCGTGACGAAGCCATGAGGTTCTTCGGGAATCAGTCGGTGGGGGAGATTCAAAATACCTATTACGAATGTCCCATTATCGCCAAAGACGGTCATGAGGTCTGGCTTGGGCAAAATATCCAGTCGATCGTGGAAAACGGTCGTGTGATCGGTTTCCAGGCGGTGTCCCGCGACATCACCGACCGCAAGCGGATCGAAAAAGAACTGAGAGACAGCGAAGAAAGGTACCGTGAACTCAGCATTATCGATGATCTCACCCGGCTTTACAATTCCAGGTATTTTTATCATCAGATGAAACTCGAAATTGACCGGTCGAACCGTTATGGACAGCCTCTGACACTTCTCCTGCTCGATCTCGACGATTTCAAGGCTTTCAACGACGCTTACGGCCACGTCGAGGGAGACCAGGTTTTATTGCGACTCGGCCAGGTGGTCAAAAGATGCCTGCGGCAGACGGATTCCGCATATCGTTACGGCGGCGAAGAATTCACCATTCTCCTGCCCATGACAACCGGTGCGGATGGCGCCGTGACCGCGGAAAGGGTCCGGACGGAACTCAAGAAGGAGGTTTTCTCCCCGGCGCCGGGACAGGACGTCCATGTGACGGTAAGCATCGGTCTCGGGCAATACAGGCCGCACGAAGAGATGAAGGCCTTCGTTCACCGGGTCGACCAGCTCATGTACGAAGGAAAAAGGAAAGGGAAGGACAGGGTTTGTTCAGGATGAAAAAAGGGACGCGATGAAATATGTGGGCGCCCATGTGAGCGCGGCGGGCGTTATCGGCAATGCGCCGCTGAATGCGGCGGCGATCGGCGCGCGGGCCTTCGCACTTTTCACACGCAATCAGCGGCAGTGGACGGCGAAGCCGTTCACCGAAGAGGAGATCGCGACCTTTCGAAACCACTGCCGGGAAAAGGGCTTTTCCAGGGGACAGATCCTTGCGCATGACGGCTATCTGATAAACCTTGGCCACCCGGAGGCGGAGGCCCTCGCGAAATCCCGCGCGGCTTTCCTCACGGAGATACGCCGCTGCGAGGCGCTCGGCATCGCCCTCCTCAACTTCCATCCGGGGAGCCATCTGCGTCTCATTTCCGAAGAGGAGTGCCTTGCGCGGATCGCCGAATCGATCCGCATAGCCCATGCCGGAACCGAAGGGGTGACCACCGTCATCGAAAACACGGCGGGGCAGGGGAGCAATCTCGGATTCCGCTTCGAGCAGATCGCCAGGATCATCGAACGGGTCGATGATCGCAACCGGGTGGGCGTCTGCCTCGACACCGCCCACACCTTTGCCGCCGGCTACGACCTCCGGACGCCGGAGTCCCTCGCCGCAACCCTGGAGGAGTTCGACCGGATCGTCGGTCTCGGCTATCTTTGCGGGGTCCATCTGAACGATTCCAAGGCGGCACTGGGAAGCCGCGTGGACCGCCATGCGCCCATCGGAAAGGGACAGATCGGGCTGGAACCTTTCCGCTTCATCATGAACGACAGCCGGTTCGACGGGATTCCCCTGATCCTGGAAACCCCGGAAAGCGAGCGGTGGGCCGAGGAGATCAGTCTTCTTTACGACCTCATGGAAGAAAATCGATAGAAGACCGGACAGACAAAAGGGGAGAACGGCTCAGGCGGAGATGCTGTTTGGACCGTTGTTTTTTGCACGGTTGAGCGCCTGATCCGCCTCCGCGATCAGATCCGCTCCCGTCTGTCCCTCTTTGAGCGTCGCCAGGCCGATGGAAATCGTCGGATGGGGAATGGCGCTCCCGTCCGGCGTAACGGGCACCGCGTTCATCACCGCCCGGTGAAGCCGTCCGCCGGCATCCATTGCCGTTTCAAACCCCATCTCGGGGAGGGCGACGACAAACTCATCGCCGCCATAACGGGCAATGACATCGGTCGGACGCAGGTAATCCGACAGCGTATGTGCGACCGAATAGAGCACATGGTCCCCATAGGCATGGCCGTAACGGTTATTGAAGGTCTTGAAGTAATCGATGTCGATCATGATCAGGGAAAGAGGCCGGCGGCTTAAGGCCGCCCGCTGAACCTGCCGATCGAGGATGATCTCCAGCCAGTGGCGGTTGTGCAGGCCGGTCAGGGCATCGACCGTACCGTAATGCCGGTCATCCTGATCCGTCTCACCGCTGTCGGAGTTGTCGAAGATCACGGTATCGGTGTTTCGGAGGCGGGTGGAAAGCGCGATCAGCAGATTGCTGGCGGCGGCGTGGGAAGAGTGAATCAGAGACCAGAGGATCTCCTCTTCCATCGCGAGGAGACGAACCGGTTCGGCGGCCACGACAAAGGCCGATGCCGGCTTGTGGTCGATTACGGACATCTCGCCGACGCTTTCCCCGGGACCGAGGATTGCGGTCGGCTGGTTCCGGATTGAAGAAAGATGGACTCGGACATGGCCTTCGAGCAGGAAGTAGACGGTTCGATTACCCTGTCCCGCGGCGATAAGCACCTCTCCCGCGCCCAGAGACCGGATGGTGCAGGCATCGAGAATCCCCTTGATTGCATCGAAATCCACCGACTGGAAAAGACGGATTTTCCTGAGGTCCTCTTCCCTGAACGTCTCCATTACTTTCCTCCTCTTGGCCCGATCTACCGGACTCCCGGCCGGGAACGGATATGATGCGCCGGTGCTGGTGAGAATAATGAATATCTCATCCCATGTCAAGGCGGATGCGCTTGACAGGCGGATGCGCTTGATCCGGGGCCGATATTTTTTGTAGCCGGCATTATCTTGACATACAAGTCCGTTGCTGCTCACACGCCTTCCGCCAAAAATAATGCCTTGCCCAACATCCTTCAGAAAAAGCCTTGACTTGAAGGCCCGCCTTCAATAATGGGTTGGCGGAAGGGCTTCATCCCGCCGCGACAAGAATGCCAACGTTTAAAGGAAGAACGGGTGTGATGACGAATCAAACGGACAAGATCGATATGAAGACTTTTCTGGAAGCGACATTTACCATCGAATCCAGACATGCCGCCATTGTGGAATGCGCCGGTAACATAACGGCCGCATGCAAAAATGACAGAGAAAAGAGGGTAAAGCTTTTCTACTTTGTCAGAGATTCGATCCGGTATAATTCTTTCATGATTTCCGTATTTGAAGAAGACTTTAGGGCGTCGCGTATCCTTGAATGGGGAAAGGGTTATTGTGTCCAGAAAGCCGTTTTACTTGCGGCATTGTCCAGGGCCGCCGGTATCCCCTGCCGATTGGCGTTCGCAAAAATCAGAAATCATCATGTACCGGAAAAGACCCTCAAGATGATAGGCACCAATGAATTTCCCAGACACGGTTATAATCAATTTTATTGCGATGGGAAATGGATAAGCGCCGCCGCCACCTTCGATAAGGCTCTGTGCGAAAAAAACGGTTTGCCGACCACTGAGTTTGACGGCGTGACGGATTCGATCCTGCCGACCAAAGATTTTGAGGGAGGTCCGTACATCGAATACATCAAAAAATATCCGGCCACGGACGATCTTCCCTTTCAATGGATTTTCCAGATCATTTCAAAAAGATTCGGCCGTGATAAACGGCCATGGCTCACCCGGCAGCAAGACGAGGGGTGATCGCATGGTATCCGCCCTTGATTTCAGGGATCTCAGGGAGTCCTTGTTTACAGGGTGGCAGGATCGAAGGCGAAGGCCGCAAACCGGCCGTCATGGCTGAGGCTGAACTCCGCAGCGAGAATGCGGCCGCGGAACAGCAGGCCGGGAGCGCCGGGGCCGTCGGGATTCTTGACAACGGATAAATCGCCGACAGGACAATCAAGGCGGCGGGCGATCTCCCGAAGGAGGCGCCCCCGGATGAAGGCCGACGGATCGCCGGCGACGTCCAGATCCTCCACGTGCCGGCAAAGCCGATCGAGAGCCGCCTCCGAATCTGCCGCCAGCGCGTGGACCCGGTCTGTCTCCATGGCGATCCGGAGCGCCAGTTCTCCCCCGGGGGTAATCACTTTCCCGGTGAGAAGGGCGGCTGTTCCCACCGCATTCCCTTGGCAAACCGGTAAAAAGTCGTCACCCCGGCGAAAGCCGGGGTCCAGTGATTTTGTAACCCTCTGATATTTCCGGATACCGGTTTTCGCCGATATGACGTTTGTGGTGAATTCTCGACTTTTGACGAGGCCGTCAGTATCTAAAACCACACGGTATTGCCGGGGGATCGAACAGGCCGCCGGATTGCCGCGGCTGACGGCCTTGTAGGCCGCCTCTTTAGCCGCCCAGAGCGCCCAGAGAAGCGCATCGGGTCGCGACGATCCGGCAATGAGAGCCCGTTCTTCCGTGGTGAAGACGCGGCCCAGAAAACGGCCGTCCATGCTTTTGCCGGGGTTGCCGGGCGCCGCGAGATCGACGATGTCGTTACCCACGGGAGGCAAAACAGGCCTCCTCCATTGCGGCGAGACGTTCCACGATCCGCCGCGCATATTCCCGCTGGACGCGGAGTCCTCCATCACTCTGCCTTCCAGGATCGAAGACCTCCGCGGTCATCGTGAAACGTTCCCCGAACCGGGGAATCGTCCCGTAGGTCTGCTGCCCGTCGCCCCGGAGGTAGATGAGCATCACGCGGCAGCGGCTGCATTCTTCGATAAAGCGGCCGACCCCGTAAGAGAAGTTCTCCCGGTTCACACGCCCCGTACGCGACCTTCCCCCCTCCGGAAAAATCAACAGCCCCTGTCCCCAATCCAGAACCCGGCTGCATTTTCCGAGGAGCCGCTGGAGTCCTTCGCGGCTGCCGCCCCGATCGACGAACAGACACTTGGCCAGATAGCACAGAAGGGCGAGGAAAATGTTTCGCTGAAAATTCTTCCGCTCCGGCAGGTTCCAGGGAATCCGCCGGAAATGGAGAATATGATCCGCAAGGGAGGCCATCCCATAGCTGATCACAAGAGAATCAATCATGGTCAGGTGGTTCGGGCAGACGATCCAGGGTCCCTCGTGCGCCCGGTACATGCGCCTGACTTCGCTCCGGACACGCTTCAGATCGTGGAAGCGGTAGCCCATCAGGCGGACGACGAGGAAGAAGAACGGCGCCGTCGCGACGACGGCGATTCGCCCCAGAACGTACTGCAAGCCGAGTAGAAAACGATCCCGTCTTTCCATGACGGCTTTACGCCGCTTTAAGCTGGATCAGCGTCACCGCGTCCCCGATCGTCGCAATCCGGTCGGCCTCGTCATCGTCGATCGTGGTCCCGAACACGTCCTCACACTTGATGATGATGTCCACAAGCCTTGCCGAATTGACCTTAAGGTCCTTGAGAATATGCGTTTCCGGCGTCGCCTTCTCCAGAAGCGCCGAATCCTTCACGTATCCCCGCAGAATGTCGATGACCTTTTTCGTAATCTGTTCTTCACTCATGATTTTTCCTCCTCTTTTGGTTTGCGTCCTTATGATGATTGTTTAATTTAATTCTATTTCCCAATTGCGGCTCTGCAAAAAGCCCGCAGGCAAGGCGCGCGAGTTTTGAGACGTGAGGCGTACTGTTGCGTACGCCGCAACGCCGCGGAACGAAGCGCAACGCAGTATCCGTGCTTTTTCCTGAGCCGCACCATCTTATCCTTCCCATTTCCGGAATATGAGACAGCTGTTCACATCGCCGAAGCCGAACCCCGCCTTGACCACGACTTTGAGATCCGGACATGCAACAGCCGAATGCGGGATCTTTCCGGCAAAGGGGACAATCTCGGGATGGAGATCCCCGCAGTTCAGGGACGGATGTACAAACCCGTCCCGGAGCTGCAGAACGACGGCCACGCATTCAATCGCACCCGCCGCTCCCAGACAATGGCCGATCATCGACTTGGTCGAATTGATCCAGGGAAAATCTTCCGGACCCCGTTCCAGGGCGGCCGACCAGTTCTTGACCTCCACCGGATCGGCATAGGTCGCCGTCAAGTGACCGTTGATCGCATCGATTTCTCGGGCTGAGATTCCGGCGTCGGCCAATGCCCCGCGGATGCACCGCTTCACCCCCTCCGGATTCGGTGCAGTGATGGTTCCCCCCATCCGGTGGCCGCCGCAGTTCACCATCCCGCCCAGCGCCTCGGCGTAGATCCGCGCCCCTCGCGATAGGGCCGATTCCAGTTCCTCCAGCATGAGGAAGGCGCCACCCGCTCCGGGAACGAAACCGGCGGCGCTCGCGCTCATCGGACGGGAGGCTTCTTCCGGGCGGTCGTTGAACTTCCGGCAGATCACCCGCATCGCATCGAAGCCGGACCAGATGTACGGTGAGGCCCCCTCCGAGCCGCCCGCCAGCATCCGGGCGGCCAGTCCAAGCCGGATGCGCGCCACCGCTTCGATGACCGCCTCGTTTCCCGTGCTGCATGCCGAGGAATTTGAAGTCACCTGATTTCCCAAGGCCAGCAGACCCGCGATCCGCGCGCTCGTCCCACTGTTCATGACCTGCTCGACGATCCGGCTTCCCATCCGCCGGACGTTCCCTGCATTGACCATCGGGACCACCGTTCGGGCAATCGTGTCCATCCCGCCGATTCCCGAGCCGGCGATGACGCCGGTCTCCCAATCCACGCGGTCGTCTTCGGCATCGGGGACGGAGAAACCCGCATCGGTCCAGGCGTCCACAGCCGCGACGGAGGCATAGCCGATGTTGTCGTTGATGGACAGCAGTTTCTCATGATCGAAATAGCGCTGCCGGATCGCACTGAACCCCTCCGGTATACCCCCGACCTGGCAGGCGAAGTTCAACTCCGCCAATTCCTGAATATGCCGGATACCCGAACGCCCTTCCCGCAGGGCCTGCACGAACAGATCCAATCCGTGGCCGTTCGGCGCGACCACCCCCATCCCTGTAACAACCACCCTGCGTTTCATCATCCTGTCTCCTCTTTGACCCGTTCCGCGATGATCGGCGCGGAACCCCGTTCCTTCTGTTCCATAAATTTTTCCCAAGGGATCCCTTTTCCCGCAAGGATACCGGAGCAGACCTCCTCACCGTCCGGCCGCGTCATAACGCAGGCGACTTTGATTTGATTTCCGCGGAAATAAACCTTCCGTCCCGTAATCCGCACAAGCTCGCCGGGGTGGACCACGCCGCTGAACTCCACCGTTTCCGCAAGCGTAAACAGGGTGACGGGATCCTCGATCTGTTTTTCCTTCTTCCCCCGGAGCAGGTTCAGGTAAAGACCGAAGGCGACAACGCCCGTCTGGGCCATTGTTTCGATCAGAATGACCCCCGGTGTTACGGGAAGCCCCGGGAAATGGCCCCGATAGAAATATTCATCGCAGCGAAAACGGTAGATGCCGACGATGTGTTCCTCGTCCAGTTCCAGGATCTCCCCGATGAACCGGAAGGGATGCCGTTGGGGCACCATCTCCAGAATCCGCCCCCGCAGGATGCGATCAGCCTCCATATAGCCCACCGTTGACATGAATCACCGTTCCGGTGATGTACGAACCCGCCGTGGCCAGAAAACCCACCACCTCCGCGACCTCCTCAGGCCGCCCCATCCGGCCGAGGGGGATCCCGGCGAGGATTCCCGCCTGGACCTCTCCGGGCAGGCGGGCGGTCATTTCCGTCGCAATGAACCCGGGGGCAACGGAATTGACCAGGATTCCGCGTCCCCGGAGCTCCCGGGCGAGCGACTTCGTCAGGGCGTCCATGGCTGCCTTCTCCATGGCGTAGGGAATCTGGCCGGCGTTCCCCGTATGACCGACGACGCTCGATATGTTGATAATCCGGCCGCGATTCTCGCGGAGCATAAAGAGGCGGAGAACGCGCTTAGTCAGGTACCAGGCGCCGCGTAAGACCGAGCGCTGCGTTTCGAACTGCTCGATCCGCATCCGCTGCATGTCGGCATCGATGGAGACCCCGGCGTTGTTCACAAGTGCGTCGAGGCGGTCCGTCTCTCCCTTTAACCGTTCCATCAGGGCATCCACCTGATCGATTGCGGCCAGATCCGCCGGAAGGAGAAATCCTTCGCCGATCTCGGTCAGGAGACGTGCAGCGGCATCGCCGCTCGACCGGTAGTGGATCCCCACCCGGAATCCTTTCGCCGCCAGCTCCCGCACGCAGGCCGCCCCGATCCCCGTTGCGCCGCCGGTCACCACAGCCACTCTTTTTTCATCCATTCCTTTGAACCTCTCTTGAACACGGGGAATCTGTCCCTACTTTTTCCTTCTCCCGCCGTGGGATGCAGGCCTTCGCGAGGGACGCATTGGAGATTTTTCGGGTCGAAAAATGTCCAGCGTTCGGGCGAAGCGCCTCGGCACTACCTTTTCATCCGCCCGCCCACGCTGTTGGCCGAC
>JAFGRP010000024.1 GCA_016935075.1 Deltaproteobacteria bacterium
AGAAAAATCCGCCCCGGCGATATCCTTCTGCTGCATGACGTTATGCCGAGGGGCAGGGAGGGGATGGAGGGCTGGCTTGCGGAAATGGAGCAGATCGTTTCCGGCCTGAGGGGGCAGGGGTATGAGATCCTACCCCTGCCGGAACTGATCAACCGTCCGGTGATGGAACGTCTTTTAACCGATGCATTGCCGCCGTAATGATTCGCAACATCGGTGCAACACCCTCACCACGGCGCCGTCACCCGGCGGTTTCACGAAATCGACGCAGAAAAAACCGGGTTGAATGTGATTATCGAAGGATGAACCACAAGAGAACCGAAAGCATCAGGACATGGACGGTGATGATCCCGAATTTGTGTCGATGATAAAATTCGTTCATCTTCTGAATCCGCTCGAGACCGCCGCAACAGCGTCTGAACCGTTCAAGGTATCGATATTTATCATTGTCTGACGGCAAATTGTTTTGAAAAGCAAACATGGGACAGACGGCGTAAATATGGTCGGTCAGAGGCCGGAACAAGGTGTCGATAACAATACCCTGCCAGGGCGTATAGGCCAGGGTTTCCGCGTAGGCGCGGTTTACGGCATAGGCATGGGCCAGGCTTTGATACCGGACTTTTTGCACGCAGGGCTCGGTTGTTTTTTGACTGGAGCGGAGGAGACCGCCCAAAAGCAGGATCCGCCAATCCGGATGGGCGGACAAAAATCGCGTGCATCGGTTGAAGCGCCCGGCATCGAAACGATCAAAGAGGACGTCGTCCTCAAATACGACGATCCGCCCGGCACCAGCCTCCAATCCTTTACGCAGACAGGTCATGTGGGATTCAAACATGCCTTGCTCGACATTTTGGGGATGCCGTTTGACAATGACAAATTCAACCCTGCCGGTCAGGCCGACTTTATTGAACTGGCTCATCGCCGCCTGTCGCCGGTCTTCCCGTTCTTCGACCGAAATGCAGTAAATGCGATCGAAAAAATCCCAGACACTGTCTTGATTCATCACTTTATGACCGGATACGTATGATGTTCCGAGGATTCAGGACGGACCTCCACCCATCTTTGTTGTACGGACTGATCATTCAATAAAAACAGAAGAGGGGTCTTTTGACCCCTCTTCTGTGCATTGCAAGTATTTTTAATCGATTAAACATCCTTACTCCTGATACTTGAATGACAGGTTTAATCTTATTCGGTAGGCGGTTATTTTTCCTTTTTCGACGGTGACATCCTGCCGCACGACCTCCGCAACCCTCAGTTCTTCGAGGGATTTTGCGGCAGTTGCCAGGGCTTTTTGGGTGGCGTCTTCCCACGACTTTGGACTGGTCCCTACAATTTCAACGATTTTGTACACGGACATAACAGTTCCTCCTTTCATTGGGTTGAGTAGACCGGTTTCGCCGGATACCGCAGGTTAATATTTCTTCTCTCCGTTGATTGCATCAATCTCCTTTGCCGTTTTGAGCCGTTACAGACTTCTGCGTAGTGGTCCTGAGGCGGAAGGCTACCGTTTTGAGAACCCTTTGAAAGTCGGCAGAGATCTTGTTGAATTCAGCGTCAAAAAAGTCCCGGTCAATGATGCCGACCACAGCCGTTCCCTTGGCAGTAGCCGTTGCGGATCGGGGTGTCTTGTCGATATAGGCGATCTCGCCAAATATGTCGTTCTCCTTCAAGGTTTCGATGACGATCCTCTGACCGCCGATTTTTTTGGAGATTTCGACCTCACCCTCTTCCACGACATAGATCCAGTCCCCATTGGACCCCTCTTCGAAAATGATCTGCCCATCTTGGAACGTCTCATAGGATGCGATCTTAAACATTTTGTTCCTCCATATCATTTGCTCTGTTTTCATAATTCTATCACATTTTATCGGATAATGAATCATTAATCCTTGTTTTACGTTGCCGACCTGATTTTTCTTGACACCGTGGTCGCCTGACGGTAGGAAAAATGGATTAAACAACGTCATGGTTTTGTGCGGACGCGAAAAAGGAAAGATGCAATCCCATCGAGGCTATTGGGATGGGGTTGATTACATCTGCCGGAAGACCGAAAAGAATGAGGAACAGGGCATGACTGCACGGTTTCGTCATGAACATCTGCCGTGGTCGGGGAAGGAGTCGGGGATCGTCGCCGCGGTGCGGTTCCCGGGCGATTCGGCCTGGTTTTCCGGTCATTTCCCGGGCAATCCGATCGTGCCGGGAGTGGCGCTCATCGCGCTGGCGGCGGAAGCCGTTGTCGAAAGGGAACGCGGCGAAGGGCGGTTTGTGGCGATTACGGGCGTCCGCAGGGTCCGGTTTCGTCTGCCCGTCAGGCCGGACGATGAGGTGACCCTGGAGGCGACCCGGATGACCAATCCGAAAGGACCGGCCTACGCTTTTACCGTCTGTCTCGCCGGAGAAACCGTCTGCAGCGGCGTCTTGACGGCGCAAATCGTTCCGTCACAATCGAAACGGCCCGCGATGCCTGTTGATGAATCCTGATAAAAAATTCTTGACAAGCCGGGGGATTTATAATGAAAGTAGCACCCTTCAATCGACGCTCCCGATATCGGAGCGAATATAATCTGTTGGGTGGAGGAGGTTAAGCTATGCCGGAGAGCAAGGGGATTCAGGAACGGATCCTCCGGATTGCCGAGATCATCATTGAAGAGTTGAAATTGGAAGAGGTCACGCCGGAATCGTTCGATCCCGATATGGATCTGGTGGACGAACTCGGGGTGGACAGCATGGACCTGGCTACCGTGGCACTGGTTCTGCAGGACGAATACGGTGTTTTCATCGACGAGGACGACTATCCCAGATTAAAGACCATCCGGTTGATCGCCGAATACCTGCAATCCCGCCTGCAGAACCGAAAGGGTAAGGATGTCTGACGATCGTGACGGCCGCGGGGACAAAGCCGGAAGACCGGTCGGAAAACCGGAAGGACCGGACCATCGGCGATGGAAATTTTCCGAACTGCTGGCTGAGCCGGAGGTGCGGACCCGCTGGGAAAAGGTCAGAAAGTACTTTTTTCTCAGGGAATCCACCTATGACATGTGCAACCGCTGCAATCTGCATTGCGACGGCTGCTATTACTATGAGGGCGAAAAGCAGTTTGCCCGGGAAAACGGGGATGCCGGGGCGTGGCGGACGCTCATGCGCGCGGAGAAGGAACGCGGCATAACCTATGTCGTCCTGGCGGGCGCCGAACCCTCCCTGGTTCCCGGGCTTCTGGAAGTCTGTTTTGCCGAAATGCCCCTGGGCTGCATTGCCACGAACGGCGTCCGCCGCATCGATCCCGCCGTCGGGTACAAAATCCATATCTCCGTCTGGGGAAATGACGCCACCAGCCTGCGGGTGCGCAAGGCCTCGGGACTGCTGGACCGCCAGATCGAGAACTACCGCAACGACCCCCGGGCCGTGTTCGTTTATACCTTCACACGCGAAAATATCGATGAGGCCGCCGGCGTTGTAGACGTGCTGGCTGCTGCGGGCTGCCGGGTCACCTTCAACATGTTTTCCTCGCCGGTCGGTTACACGGGATCTCTTCGTCACGACGCGGCCTCCCTGATCCGTACCCGGGGGGTGATGCAGGAGATGATGGTCCGGTATCCCCGGCGCGTCCTTTTTTCTCCATATAGCGCCGTCGCCCACACGCATAGGCTGGGTCTTCATGATCTTTATCGGTGTCCCTATCCCCGGATGAACTCCTCTACGGACATCGGTCTCGGCCGTTCCTTCCGTCAGTTCCGGACCGATCTTACCTGGGATCGGGCTGCGGCCTGCTGTGTGCCCGATACGGATTGCGGGGACTGCCGTCATTATGCGGCGGGAAGCGCTGTGGTGACCGCCCGGCTCTACCGGCACGTGACGGACCCATGGACGTTCCGGTCCTGGCTGGACTACGTCGACACCTATCTGGCCGTCTGGGTTATGGGATACGAGAGAGGGGAGAATCTCTGCGTGGAAATGGTTTCCCC